>JADGHI010000365.1 GCA_019689515.1 Acetobacteraceae bacterium
GTGCGGGGCCGATCGAGGTGGCGCCGAAGGATTGCAAATAGATTGCCGAAATTTTATATGCCCGTCCCCGACCGTTCGGCCCGCTCCGTCCGTCCGCCACGTCCCGCCCGAGCCGGGCGTGTACCGGCCGACCGGCGGTCGGGCGGATCGGCCCACCTAACCAGGAAGCCGTGCGATGCCGGATTGGCTCGTTCCACTCGCCCAGGTGCTCTTCATCGACCTCGTCCTGGCGGGAGACAATGCGATCGTCGTCGGCATGGCTGCCGCCGGGCTGCCGACGGAACAGCGTCGCAAGGCCATCTTCTGGGGCATTGTTGCAGCGACGGCGATGCGCATCGGCTTCGCGGCCGTGACGGTGCAGTTGCTGTCCATCGTCGGCCTGACCTTGGCCGGTGGCGTGCTGCTCCTCTGGGTGTGCTGGAAGATGTTCCGCGAACTGCGCGCGCCTGCGCACGCCGTGGAGGACGAGGACGCGCCGGGTCGCGAAGCGGCTCACCCCGATGCCTCCGGCGCGTTCGGCCAGGCCGCGGACGGGCCGCGCCGGAAGACGCTGGGACAGGCCATAGTGCAGATCCTGGTCGCCGACGTCTCGATGAGCCTCGACAACGTGCTCGCGGTTGCCGGTGCGGCCAAGGAGAACGTCTGGGTCCTGGTGGTTGGACTGGCGATCTCGGTGGTGCTGATGGGGGTCGCGGCGACGCTGATCGCACGCCTGCTCAACCGGCACCGTTGGATCGCCTGGGTCGGCCTGCTGGTGATCCTCTACGTCGCGCTTGAGATGATCTGGCACGGCACGCACCAGGTCGCCGCCGAGGTGCCGGGTGCCTATGCCTACCTCCTGCTCCCCCTTGGCTATCTGGCGCTGCCGGGCGTGTTTCCGCCCTGGCTCTGGGCCCTGGCGACGCTCGCCCACATTGCCTGCCTCACGGCTGTCGCCGCCGTGGTGGTGGATCTGGTGCATGGTCGCTACCGACACATCGGTGGCGCGCTCAGCCAGAAACATGGATAAATCATTAACCAAATGTCACTGAGCCAGTCCCAGGCTGTCTGGTAGCGGCTTTTCGTTCAGCGTCGGCTCGACTAGCGTCCGGCCTCCCTTCACGGAGTCGGCATCGCCCGCCTCGGCCGGATTCGGAATCTGCGAAGCCGACCTGAACGCCACCGGAGACCGCTGCGCCATGGACTGGCTGTCCCAACTCTCGTCCAGCTTCGACTGGGTCGTGCTGAGCAAGATTCTCGGCGTCAACATCGTCCTGTCCGGCGACAACGCGGTGCTGATCGCCCTCGCTGCGGCCGGTCTGCCGGCGGAGAAGCGCTCCCAGGCGATCCTGTTCGGCATGGCGTTCGCCGTCGTGCTGCGCATCGTGCTCAGCCTCGCGGCGGTCTACCTGCTTGAGATTCCCGGCCTGCTGCTGGTCGGTGGCGGTATCCTGCTGTGGATCGCCTGGAGCTTCTACAAGGAGCTGCGAGAGGGGGAGCAAGCCGAGGAGGCCAGCCTTGCGGGCGATCGCGAGCAGCCGCACAAGACCATGGCGACCGCGCTCCGGCAGATCGTCATCGCCGACGTCACGATGAGCCTCGACAACGTGCTTGCGGTGGCCGGCGCGGCGGTGGGCAACATCCCGATGCTGATCGTGGGTCTCACCATCTCCATCCTTCTGATGGGCGTCGCGGCCACGGTGATCTCCCGCCTGATGGATCGCTACCGCTGGATCGCCTATGTCGGCGTCGCGCTGATCGTCTGGATCGGGGTGGAGATGATCTGGCACGACGCGGAGCGGCTCTGGGGCATGTGGCAGGGCGAGGCCTCTGCGGGGCACGCCGAACTGCTGGCGCCCGTTCCGGCCTCTATGCCCGTCGCGCCGCTTCCTGCGGAGCCGGCATGGCGGCTTGGATGACGGGGCGCGGCCGGGCGCCGCGTCTCGCCTTGCTGCTGCCGCTGGCGCTGCCGCTCGCCGCGGGGGGCTGCGCCGAGATGGTCGGTGACGTGTCGCCAGGCGGGGCGGCGCCGGCCTCCTCAGCCGAGATCGCCCGGCGGCTACCGGCCGAGGCGGCCGGCTTCCTGCGTGGCGCCACCACAGAGCATGAAACCGATCGGCCCGGATTCGGGACCGGCGTGGACTACGCCACGCCCGACCGGGCGGCCGCGGCGAGCGTGCAGATCTACGACCGCGGCAGGCAGGGGCGCATCCCCGAGGCGCCGACCGCGCCCGAGATCGAGGCGGAACTCGATCGTTCGGTGGCGGAGACCCTGGAGGCGGTGCGGAGCCGCCCCGGGCGGCGCCTCGCGGAGCAGGAGCGCACGACCGAGATCCTGCCCGCCGATGCCGGCCCCGGGCTGCGCTGCGCGCTGCTGCGCGGCACCTATGGGCGGCTCGTGGTGCGCGAGCGGCTTTGTGTCGGCGGCGCGGCCGGGAAGTTCCTCAAGGTGCAGATCACCACCGCCGAACGGACCGCGCCGGCGCTGGACACCACCGGCTTCCTCGCCGAGATCGCGCGTGCGGCACGCGGGCTTCCGGCTGGGCGAAGCGCCGGCAGCGGGGCGCCGCCGGCGGGGTGAACGCCTGCCCGTCCGGCGCGTTGGCGAAGCCGGTTCCGGACGCGGGAGGAGACGCTCCATGGCTACGACCATCCGGCGCAGCGCCTCGGCCGCCTGGCAGGGCAGCGGCAAGGAGGGGCAGGGCACGCTGACGACGCAGAGCGGCACGCTGCGCGACACCCCCTATTCCGCCACCGCGCGCTTCGGCGAGGGGCAGGGCACCAACCCAGAGGAGCTGATCGCCGCGGCGCATGCCGGCTGTTTCACCATGGCGCTCGCCTTCCGCCTGTCTGGTGCCGGGCACGCCCCGGAGAGCCTGCGCACCGAGGCGCGCCTGACGATGGAGCAGGAGGCGGGGGGCGGCTGGCGGATCGCCGCCGTGGCGCTGGACCTGCGTGCCAGGGTGCCGGGCGTCGCGGAGGCCGATTTCCGGCGTCTGGCGGAAGAGGCAAAGGCCAACTGCCCGGTCTCGCGCGTGCTGAACGCCGAGATCAGCCTGGAGGCGAAGCTGGAATAGGCGGGGCCCGGGCGGCAGCGGCCGCCGCCGGGCCGAGCGCGCGATCAGCCCGGCTCGGGCGGGTGTCTGCGGAGTGTGGCGATGGCCCGCCCGCGCATATCCGGCGCGTCGCGGCCTCGGATTCGCGCGGCAGGGCAGGTGCGGAGCGGGAAGGAGCGGGAAGGGACGATCGGCGGTCGCGCCGCGTCCGTGATCGGCGGGGGCATCAGCGCCTCGTAGAGGGGCGGCGCCTGGCAATGAGATCGTCGTCCCGGCGCTGCGGATCGGCCGATCCACGGCGCGTTGCCCGGCGAGGAGGGCACCCGGAGCGCAGACCGGCTCTTGCGCGGCCAGGGCGGCACGGCGCAGGCTGGCACCGCCGCAGGCTGGGGAGGGCGCGATGACGCGAAATGGCACCCTGATCCGCAACGCCGACTGGGCCGTCGTCTGGGACTCCGCCGCGAAGCGCCACGCCTATGCGCGGGGCGTGGACGTCACGCTGGCGGATGGGCGCATTGCGGCCATCGCGAAGCATGATCCCGCCGCGCCGCCTCCGGCCAACATGGATGTGGTAGACGGCCGCAACGCGCTCGTCATGCCGGGCCTGGTCAACGTGCACACCCATCCGACGACCGAACCTGCCTACCGCGGCGTGCGCGAGGACCACGGCGTGCCGGAGCAGGCGATGACCGGCCTGTTCGAACGCATGCAGGCCTTCCGGCTGGACCCCGAGGGCCAGCGCGCCGCCATGCGGCTCGCCTACGCCGAACTGATGTCGGCCGGCGTCACCAGCGTCGTGGACCTGACCAGCCCCTTCGAGGGCTGGATGGACACCATGCGCGAGAGCGGCCTGCGCGTCTGGGTCGGGCCCGGCTACGCGAGCGCGCGCTGGGGCATGACGGCGCCGCAGACAGTCACCTGGATCTGGGACGAGGCCGCGGGCCGCAGCGGCTTCCAGCGGGCCCAGGCCATCATGGACGAGGCGGAGCGTGATCCCTCGGGCCGCCTCACCGGCATCGTCTTCCCGGCGCAGATCGATACCGTCGAGGAGGGGCTGTTCCGCGACTCCATCGCGCTCGCCCAGGACACCGGCCGGCCCTTCACCACGCATATCGCCCAGGCGGTGGTGGAGGTGCGCGAGATCCTCCGCCGCCACGGCATCACGCCGATCCAGTATGCGGCGCAACTCGGCCTGCTGACGCCGCGCACCATCCTCGGCCACGCGATCTTCGTGGACGAGCATCCTTCGGTCGGCTGGCACACGCAGCGCGACGTGGCGCTGATGGCCGAGCACGGCGTCGCGGTGGCGCATTGCCCGAGCCCCTTCGCTCGCTACGGCGAGCACATGAAGCATTTCGGCCGCTACGCCGCGCGCGGGGTGCGCATGGCGATGGGCACGGACTGCGCGCCGCACAACCTGATCGAGGAGATGCGCCTCGCCCTGCTGCTGGCACGCAACGCGGCGCGCGACATCGCGGGGGCGGATACCGCCGCGGTGTTCCACGCGGCGACGGTGGGCGGGGCGGACGCGCTGGGGC
>JADGHI010000366.1 GCA_019689515.1 Acetobacteraceae bacterium
GGCCTGCCAGACATTGGTCGCGACCGCCGGGAACAGGACCAGCGCCATCGCCTCCGGCAGGCTGCGCGTCAGGACGAGCACGCCGAGGGTGATGGTCGGAAGGCCGAAGCCGCATATGCCCTTGATCACACCGGCGAGCAGGAAGACGGCCCAGACGAGTGCCGCGTCGGCGAGATCGGGGAACGACAGCATGCGCGGCAGTCTAGCGGGGGCGCGGGCGCGAGGCTTCTCTCGCGGCCGAAACGTCCGGTGGTGCCGGTAAGACGAACGATGCGGCGAATGGTGCGGGTGGCACGCCCACGCATTTCCCTTGCCATCGTCGCACTGTCGCCGGGTGAATCGCCGCCTGGGTCATTCCTGACCGTGGCCTAAGCGCGTGCAGACGAAAGGGATGGGCGTGCTCCGCTGCTCGCGCGCCCAGCCGGTGCAGTGCCTGCGGGCGGGGGCGCCACGATCGGCGGTCAACAACGGCAAAGCCGTGCAGGCCGCGCCGCCGCCGAGGATGGGGGGAAGTCGCGCCAAGCCGGGATGCGAGCAACCCGTTCCGTCCCGGGAGCCAGCGCCCCACGATGAGGTGCCGCACAGCGGCGAAGCGGGGGCGGCGCTGCGACTGCCCGACCACCTCGTCGAACTTCAAAATCAGGAAGCTGACGAACCAGCGCGCCTCCCCCCGGCCATCCGGCCAATCGGTCAGCGCAGGCGCGGCCGTCGCGAGCCTTCGTGCCCGGCCGGCCGCCCTTGCGCCCAGTCCCTCGTCAGTCGGCCCGCGCGCCGGAGATGCGTACCGCCTCCTCCCACATCGGCCGCTCGCGCGCCGCGCGCTCGAACAGCGCCTCCGGGGTGGACCAGGCGATTTGCGCGCCCGTTTCGAGGAAGCGGCGCTGCATCGCCGGGTCCTCCGTGACCGTCTTCAGGGCGGCGTTCAGCTTGTCCACCGCCGCGCGCGGCGTGCGCGCGGGGAAGACGAACCCCTGCCAGGAGGTGACGACGAAGTCGGGAACGCCGGCCTCGGCCATGGTCGGCACGTCGGGGAGCATCGGGAAGCGCTGCGCCGAGGTGACGGCGAGCGCGCGCATCTTGCCCTCGCGGATGATCGACATGTAGCTCGCGAGGTTGTCGAGGGCGAAGTCGAGCTCGCCCTTCAGCATCACCGGGATCGCCTGCGCCGCGCCGCGGAAGGGCACGTGCGTCGCCTCGTAGCCGGCGCGCGCGGCGAGCAGGGCGCCGGAGAGGTGCGGCGTCGAGCCGATGCCGGGCGAGCCGTAAGTGATCCCGCCGCTCTTCGCCTTCGCCCAGGCGATGAACTCCTGCAGCGTGCGCGACGGGTTGTGCTCGGTCGGCACGACGGCGACGTTGGGCAGCTCCCAGGCCAGGGCGACGGGGGTGAAGTCGCGCTCCGGGTCGTAGGGCAGGCTGCGGTAGAGGTAGCGGTTGATGATGAGGTGCGCGACGGAGGCGATCCCCAGCGTGTAGCCGTCCGGTGCGGCTTTGGCGGTCGCGTCGATGCCGATGTTGCCGCCCGCCCCCGGGCGGTTCTCGACCACGAAGCTCTGGCCGAGCAAGGCCTGCAGGCGCTCGCAGTAGATGCGTACCAGGATGTCCGTCGAGCCGCCGGGCGGCCACGGGACGATCGTGCGCACGGGGCGGCTGGGCCAGTCGGTGCCCTGCGCGATGGCGGGCGCGGCGAGCGCGCCGGAGGCGGCGGCGACGGTGGCGGCGAGGATCGCGCGACGGCGCGTTATGGCATGCATGACGTCTCTGCTCCCGCATGGATTTTCGTTCCATGCATAGCGCGCACATGCCGGCCCCGCCAACGACCTCGGCGCAGTTGGAACGCGGCGGGCAGGCAGGCAAGTGCATCCGCGGCCGGGGCGGGCGGGCAGCCGGAAGAAGAGAGCGGCGCGCCAAGGCATGGCGCGCCGCAAGTTGGGGGGAGGAAACGTCCAGATGCCCCCCCGGACCGCCGGAGCGGCCCGGACCGGACACCGGACCAATAACGTCGCAAGGCGGCCCCGGCTTTGACCCAGCGCAACGGCTCCGCCGAATGTGCGCGGCATGATCGCCGCGACGCCCCGGCGGTTTGGCTTGTCGCCTACCCGTGGCCGGGGCATTGCTGGCATTGTGGCTGGGACTGGGAGGGAGAAGAAATCATGGCACGCGTCGCACTCGTCACCGGCGGCCAGCGCGGCATCGGCGCGGCGATCAGCGAGGCGCTGAAGGCCGCCGGGCGCAAGGTCGTCGCCACCTACGCCGGCAACGACGCAGCCGCGCAGGCCTTCACCCAGCGCACCGGCATTCCCTGCTACAAGTTCGACGTCGCCGACTTCGCGCAGTGCGAGGCGGCGGTGAAAAAGATCGAGGCCGAGGTCGGGCCGATCGAGATCCTCGTGAACAACGCCGGCATCACCCGCGACGCCACCATGAAGCGCCTGACACGCGACATGTGGGATGCGGTGATCGAGACCAACCTCGGCTCCTGCTACAACATGTGCAAGCTGGTCTGGGACGGCATGACGGCGCGCAAGTTCGGACGCATCGTCAACATCAGCTCGATCAATGGCCAGGCGGGCCAGTACGGCCAGGTCAACTACGCCGCGGCGAAGTCCGGCATCCACGGCTTCACGAAGGCGTTGGCGCAGGAGGGTGCGCGCTTCAACGTCACGGTGAACACCCTCGCGCCGGGCTATGTGGACACGGAGATGGTCCGCGCCGTGCCGGAGGACGTGCTGCAGAAGATCATCGCGCGCATCCCTGTCGGTCGGCTCGGGCGCGCCGAGGACATCGCCCGCGGCGTGGTGTTCCTGACCGCGGACGAGGCGGATTTCATCACGGGCTCGACGCTGTCCATCAACGGCGGGCAGCACATGTACTGAGGCGCATTGCGTCGCGGCCGGACCCCGCCGGGGAACCTTGGGGCGAGGGGGCGTCGCTGGTTGGCTTCCGGGCATGGAGGGAGCCGGCCATGACGGCCTCGAAGCACCGAAAGGGCAGCAGGGGCAGCGCCGCGCGGCGTGACGACGCCCTGATGAGCGATACGCACAGGCTGCCCGACGACCTCGGGCGCAACCCCGGCATCGGCGCCTCGAAGGGCACCTTCGGGTGCGGGACCGACCCGCGGGGGATCGAGGGGGAGAGCACCGCCGAGGGCGATGTGATGAACGATACCAACGCCCAGGGTGCTGTGGCACCGAACCGGTGGGGCCGCACCAACAAGTAGCCACACCTCCACGGCCCTCGGCTGGCTGCCCGGCGGGCCGACCCGTTTTTCGCGGGCGGTCGGGTGGCCGGCGCTGCACGGACCGGGAGGGATCAGGCTTGCTGGGGCGACGATTCGCGCCAAGGGCTTTCCGCCTAGGGCGCTCGCGGCCCAGGGCAGCAGAAGCGGCGCCACGCGCACCAGCCCGATGGTCGCGGTCACGAGGCGGACCAGCGCGCCCTGCCAGCGTACCTCCAGCTGGCGCAGATCGCCGTCATGGACTTGCGCAGCCAGCGTGTTCGGGTCGAGCGCGGATGCGCCTAGCGGGCCTCGGTGTCCCAGGCCAGCCAACCGGATGGCACCGCGTCCCTCGCCGAGGGGAGGTCTCCGCCTTCCCCGCTCGTGCCGCCCTATCGCGCCGGGTCGCCCTGAGGCGCGCCCACGAGGCGGCTCGCGAACCAGCTCACCACCGAGACGATGACCGCGCCGAACAGCGCCGCCCAGAACCCGGAGATCCGTAGCCCGGGCAGCAGCAGCGCGGTCAGGCCGAGCATCGCCGCGTTCACGACCAGCAGGAACAGGCCGAAGGTCAGCACCGTCAGCGGCAGCGAGAGGACCACGGCGACCGGCCGCACCACGGCGTTGACCAAGCCGAAGAGGATCGCGGCCAGGATCAGCGTGCCGAGGCCGGAGACATGAATGCCGGGGACGATCTGTGTCGCCGCCCAGAGGGCGAAGGCGTTGATCGCCGTGCGCGCAAGAAAGCCCATGGGACGGCGCCCCTCTTCGGTTCGCGAGCCGAACGCGGGCATGCGGCCGTGGTTCGCGCTCGGTCGGACGAACGGCGGCTCAGCCCGCGCCCGGAGTGTCCGGGGCGGGTGCCGCGGCCGGCCGGGGGCGGCGCGGAGGCAGTTTGCCTCGCTGCACCGCGATGCCGAGTTCGAGGCTCCGGGCGATCCGCCGCGCCCGGTCGGTGAGCAGCGCCGCTCCCTCCGCCTGGCATTCCGCTCGCGCGGTCTGCTCGAACAGCTCGAGCCAGCGGGCGAAATGTCGCGGTTCCAGCCCGAGCGGAAGGTGCGCCGCCATCGGGTTGCCGTGATAGCGCCCGGTCATCAGCACCACTGAAGACCAGAAGTCCACGATCCGGGCGATGTGCTTTTCCCAGTCGGCGACCCGGGCGAAGACCGGGCCGAGCAGCGGATCCTGTCGTGCCGTGCCGTAGAAGGCGCGCACCACGCGCTCCAGCACCGCCTCGTCGAGGCCGGTGCGGGCCGTGATCTCGGCGGCCAGCGCGGCGCGCCGCTCGGCGGTTTCGGGGATCGGGTTGGACACTGTCTGGGGTGCGGGTGGCAGGTGGCTCGCGTCGGAAGTGGGGG
>JADGHI010000367.1 GCA_019689515.1 Acetobacteraceae bacterium
GCCGGCAGCCGGGCGGGGCATCCCACAGGATGCCGGCTGGTCGGCGGCTCGCGGCGATGCGGCGCGCCGCCCCGGCGCTGCAGCCGGCTCAGGCAGAGCCAGCCGGTCCGCCCAACAGTGCGTCCGTGATTTCGTCGAGGCTTGCAAACAGCAGGTCCGGCGCTGCGGCGCTGAGCGCATCCGGCGCGGCGTAGCCCCAGGTGACGGCGCCTGCGCGCAGGCCCGCGCGGCGGGCCGCCTCGATGTCGCGGAGCTCGTCGCCGATGGCGATCGCCTCGCCGGGCGCGACGCCGTGGCGCGCGAGCAGGGCGCGCATCCGGCGCGCCTTGCCGAACAGGGCGGCGCCGCAGGCGTAGTCATGGATCAGCGCGGCGTTCGCCGGGCCGAGGGTGCGGCGGACATTCGCCTCCGCGTCCGAGCTGACGATCCCGATCCGAAGGCCCGCTTCCGAAAGGCGCCGCAGCATCCGATCCACGCCCGCGAAAAGGGGGATGCGCCCGGCATCGCGAGCCTTGAGCCGGCGCATGTCAGCCGCAATGCCCGGCAACCTCCACAGCGGCACGCCGAGGCGCCGCAGGATCTCCCGGTTTCCCATGGCCCGCAGCGCCTCGAACTCGGCGGCGTCAGGCACACGGAAACCGTGCCGGCCGGCGATCTCCGGGAAGACGCCCCGGAACCAGGGCAACGAGTCGGCGAGGGTGCCGTCGAAGTCGAAAAGTACAAGCCGCAGCGGCGCCGCCGCCGTGGCTGAGGAAAGCGGGGCCGGCCGCTCCGGGGCTGCCGGCCCGCGGTGCAATGCCGTCAGGTCTGCCGCTCGACGAGCATCTTCTTGATCTCGCCGATCGCCGCCGCCGGATTGAGCCCCTTCGGGCAGGTACGCGTGCAGTTCATGATCGTGTGGCAGCGGTAGAGCCGGAACGAGTCGTCGAGCTGGTCGAGCCGCTCGCCCGTCGCCTCGTCGCGGGAATCGGCGAGCCAGCGATAGGCCTGCAGCAGGATCGCGGGGCCGAGATAGCGGTCGCCGTTCCACCAATAGGACGGGCAGGCGGTGGAGCAGCAGAAGCAGAGGATGCACTCCCAGAGCCCGTCGAGCTTCGCGCGCTCCGCCTTGCTCTGCAGGCGCTCGGAGTCGGGCGGCGGCGGGCTGTCGGCCTTCAGCCAGGGCTCGATCAGGCGGTACTGCGCATAGACCTGGCTGAGATCCGGCACCAGGTCCTTCACCACGGGCATGTGCGGCAGCGGGTAGATGCGCACATCGCCCTTGATGTCCTCGATGGGCTTGAGACAGGCGAGGGTGTTCAGCCCGTCGATGTTCATCGCGCAGGAGCCGCAGATGCCCTCGCGGCAGGAGCGCCGGAAGGTCAGCGTGCTGTCGATCTCGTTCTTGATCTTGATCAGCGCGTCCAGGACCATCGGCCCGCAGGCGTCGAGGTCCACCTGATAGGTGTCGATGCGCGGATTCTCGCCGCTGTCCGGGTCCCAGCGGTAGATCCTGAAGTTGCGGACGTTCTTCGCCCCGGCAGGGGCGCGCCAGGTCTTGCCCTCGCCGATCTTCGAGTTCCTGGGCAGCGTGAAGGTGGCCATTGCCTGACGTCTTTCCTCAGTACACGCGGGCCTTCGGCGGGAAGACCTGCACCTCGTTGGTCAGGGTGCGCATCTTCACGCCGCGATAGTCCAGCCGCACGTTCCCCTCCGCGTCGCACCAGGCGAGGGTGTGCTTGAGCCAGTTCTCGTCGTCGCGCTCCGGGTAGTCCTCGTGCGCGTGGGCGCCGCGGCTCTCCTTGCGGGCCTCGGCGCTGACGATGGTCGTCATCGCGTTGCCCATCAGGTTCTCGAGCTCCAGCGTCTCCACGAGGTCGCTGTTCCAGATCATCGAGCGGTCGCTGACGCGCAGGTCGGACATCCCCGCCCAGATCTTGCGCATCTTCTCCACGCCCTCCTTGAGGAGCTGGGAGGTGCGGAACACCGCGGCGTGGTCCTGCATGGTGCGCTGCATCTGCAGGCGCAGCTCGGCGGTCGGCGTGCCGCCCTTGGCGTGGCGGAGCCGGTCGAGGCGGTCGAGGGACGCCTCGCCCGCATCGGCCGGGAGCGGCGGCTGGGTCGCGCCCGGCTTCACGATCTGCGCCGCCCGGTGCGCCGCGGCACGGCCGAACACGACGAGGTCGAGCAGCGAGTTGGTGCCGAGCCGGTTCGCCCCGTGCACCGAGACGCAGGCCGCCTCGCCCACCGCCATCAGGCCGGGGACGACGCGATCCTCGTCGTCCTTGGTCGGGTTCAGCACCTCGGTGTGGATGTTGGTCGGGATGCCGCCCATGTTGTAGTGCACGGTCGGCAGGATCGGGATCGGCTCCTTGGTCACGTCCACGCCGGCGAAGATCTTCGCCGTCTCGGAGATGCCGGGCAGCCGCTCGTGCAGGATGTCGGCGCCGAGGTGCTCGAGGTGCAGCAGGATGTGGTCCTTGAGCGGCCCGCAGCCCCGGCCCTCGCGGATCTCCACGCTCATCGCGCGCGAGACCACGTCACGGGAGGCGAGGTCCTTCGCCGTCGGGGCGTAGCGCTCCATGAAGCGCTCGCCCTCAGAGTTGGTGAGGTAGCCGCCCTCGCCGCGCGCGCCCTCGGTGATCAGGCAGCCGGCGCCGTAGATGCCGGTCGGGTGGAACTGGACGAATTCCTGGTCCTGCAGCGGCAGGCCCGCGCGCAGCACCATGCCGCCGCCATCGCCGGTGCAGGTGTGGGCGGAGGTGCAGGAGAAGTAGGCGCGCCCGTAGCCGCCCGTCGCCAGCACCGTCATCTGCGCGCGGAAGCGGTGGATCGTTCCGTCTTCCAGGTTCCAGGCGATCACGCCGCGGCACACGCCCTCGTCGTCCATCAGGAGGTCGAGGGCGAAGTACTCGACGAAGAACTCGCAGCCATGCTTGAGCGACTGCTGGTAGAGCGTGTGCAGCATGGCGTGGCCGGTGCGGTCGGCCGCGGCGCAGGCCCGCAGCGCGGGCTCCTTGCCGTAGTACTTCATGTGGCCGCCGAAGGGGCGCTGGTAGATGCGCCCGTCCTCGGTCCGGCTGAAGGGCATGCCGTAGTGCTCGAGCTCGATGATCGCCGGGACCGCCTCCCGGCACATGTACTCGATGGCATCCTGGTCGCCGAGCCAGTCCGACCCCTTGACGGTGTCGTACATGTGCCAGCGCCAGTCGTCCTCGCCCAGGTTGCCGAGCGCGGCGCTGATGCCGCCCTGGGCGGCGACGGTGTGGCTGCGCGTCGGGAACACCTTGGTGATGCAGGCGGTCTTGAGCCCCGCCGCGCCCATGCCGAAGGTGGCCCGCAGCCCGGACCCGCCGGCCCCGACCACCACCACGTCGTACGTATGATCCACCACCCGGTATGCGCCCCGGGACGGCTTGCCGATCGCGTTCATGGCGTTGTTCCGTTCCTCAAAGCGCCGATGCCGGCGGGTTCATCAGGACGATGCGCAGCACCGCGAGCGAGGCAGCGAGCCACAGCAGCACGGCGAGTCCCTTCACCGCCAGGATGCCGGCCAGCTTGGCCCATTCGGAGTTGGCGTAGTCCTCGATGATCACCTGCACGCCGTAGGCGGTGTGGTGAAAGGCGGCGGCGAGGAAGGCGAGCAGCAGCACCGCGTTGAACGGCCGCCCGATGAAGGCCAGCGCCTCCGCATGGCTCGCGCCCGCGAGGCCGGCCAGCGCGAAGATCAGCCAGATCGAGAGCGGCAGCAGCGCCACCGAGGTGACGCGCATCAGCCACCAGTGGTGCACGCCCGACTTCGAGGAGCCCAGCCCGCGCACCCGCCCGAGCGGCGAGCGGAGCGTGGTGCGTTCGGCGATTTCGTTGGCCATGAGTCGCGCGCCCGTTCCTTCGCGTCCGTCAGTAGAAGGCGACCAGCAGGACGATCCAGGTCAGGACCGTCAGCGCCGCCGTGCCGATCAGCACCGCCCTGCCGGTGCGGTACATCGTCGGGATGTCGAAGCCCCACCCGGCATCCCAGGCGAGGTGCCGCACGCCGTTCAGCGTGTGGTACCAGGCCGCCGCCGTGAGCCCGAGCAGCAGGATCACGCCGAGGAAGGAGGAGAAGAACCACTGCGCGGCGGCGAAGGCCGAGGGGCCGGCGGCCGCGGCGACCAGCCACCACACCAGGAAGACGAGCCCGATCGCCCAGATCACGCCGGTGATGCGGTGCGAGATGGAGAGCGCGCTGCTCATCTGCAGCATGTCATAGACCTGCAGATGCGGCGAGAGCGGCCGGCGGATCGTGGTGCCGTCCGACCGGTGGCCGATCATCGTCGCCTCCCGGCTGTCCTTCATGATGCTCATGGGCGGGCTGCTCCGCTTGCCGCCCCCTGCGCGCGCTGCGCGGCGCGTGGGCGACGGTCGTCTCGATCCTTGCGAGGCATTTATGGCGCGCGGCGGTGTGAGGTCAACGCAGGGGGCGCCGTTCGCCGGGCGGCGGACCGGCGCAGCGCACGGCGGGCGGCGCGCGGAGCCTGGCGCCCCCCCCGCCCGCCCCCCCCCGGGCCGGGCCGGGCGGGGCGCCGGGCGCGGGGGGGTGCGGGGCGG
>JADGHI010000368.1 GCA_019689515.1 Acetobacteraceae bacterium
GGCGCGACAGCCTCGCCCCGCTGTGGCGCGTCGAAGGCGACGCGCCGCTGCCACTGACCCTGCTTTCCGTCACCACCGAGACGAGGACGAACGACTGACATGGCCCAGCTCGCCTCGCTCGCGACCCTGATCGGCGCGGGCGTCTCCACCTACGCCAACATCCGCCAGGGGCAGCAGATGGAGGCCTACCGGAAGGCCCGCGAGCGCGAGATCGCGGCGCAGGAGGCCGCGCGCCGGCAGGAACAGCAAATGGAGCAGCAGGCGAAGGCGCGCGAGCGCGCCGAACGGCTGCGCCGCACCATCGCCGCCGCGCGCACGCGCCTCGCCGCCGGCGGCGTCAACCCCGACGAGGGCTCCGGCGCGGCGCTGGCCCAGGGGCTCGCCCGCGACGCCGCGGCAGCGCAGGCGGAGGACGATGCGCTCTACGCGCTGCGGCTGTCCACCGGGCGCTCCAGCCTGCTGCGGCCCGACGGCTCGCTGAACGCCTATCTGCGCGCGGGTCAGAGCTTCGCCACCGCGCTGCGCAACCTGCTCGACTAGCGGGCCGCGTACCCCTCACGACCCCGATCGCAAGGTCCCCCGATGCCCGAGCACATCACGATCGGCGAGGTCGCGCCGCACGCGCTCTATGTCGCGGACGGCGTGCAGACCGCCTTCACCTTTCCCTTCCCGATCTTCGCCGCCGCCGACCTTGAGGTGCGGCTGAACCGCGTGCTGCAGTCCGGCGGCTACACCATCACCGGCGCGGGCCGGTCCGGCGGCGGCCAGGTGGTGTTTGCCACCCCGCCCGCGGCCGGGGCTCTGGTCGCGCTGCGCCGCCGCGTGCGCATCGCGCGCACCACGGACTTCCAGGAGAACGGCGTGCTGCGCGCGCGCACGCTGAACGACGAGCTCGACTACCAGACCGCCGCCCTGCAGGACGTCGCGGCGGAGGTCGCCGGCGCGATCCGGCTCGATCCCTCCGAGGCCGGCGGCCGCCTGACGCTGCCGCCGCGCGAGGCGCGCGCCAACCGCCTGCTCGGCTTCGACAGCGTCGGCGACGCCACGGTGTTCGCGCGCGGCGAGGCGACGCTGACCGTGCCGCATCCGGGCGGCATCCCGCGCACCGTCGAGGACAAGCTTGGCGAGCGCCTCTCCGCCCGCGACTTCGGCGCGGTGGGCGACGGCGTCACGGACGACGGCCCCGCGCTCCAGGCCGCGATGAACGCCGCCGCCGCCTCCGGCAAGCATCTCGAGATCGGGGAGGGCACGTACCGCACCGGGCAGCCGCTCTCGCTGCCCGGCGCCGCGGCGGGGCTCACCATGCGCGGCACGATCCTCTACGCAGGTCCGGCGGGGCAGGCGGCGCTCACCCTCGGCGACGGCGCGGCGGCGCGCAACGCCGCGAAGCTCTACGAGGGCCTGCGCGTCGTCCGCGAGACGATCTCCGACTGGCTCGACGAGGCCGACATCGGCATCCTGCTGCGCAACCTCGATGCCAGCCGCGTGGAGATCCGCCAGGTCGAGGGCTTCACCATCGGCGTGCGCACCCTCGGCGAGGAGCGCGGCTTCGAGGACACGACCCTGGTCCTCGGCCGCTTCAGCAACAACAGGATCGGCCTCGATATCCGCACCGCGAGCGCGGCCGGGTGGAACACCTCGGTCCGCTACTACGGCGGGCATTTCACCATCGCCTCGGCGGTGCACACGGACAAGGACCGGTTCGGCGTGCGTTTCTCGGCGGAGCCGGGCGCCTATGTCGCGCACAACCGCCACCTGTTCGACGGCCCGAATTTCGAGCTACAGGCGGAGGGGCGGCCGATCGTTGGCATCCCCTTCCTCTCCGAGGTGTCGAGCCGCGCCGTCTGGGTGCGCGCGATCCGCATGGAAGGCTGCTCGCCCTACGTCGCCCGCCACACCGGCGCGGCGCAGGACCATCTCTACGAGGTCGCCTGGGCGAGCCAGGGCTACGATGTGGACATCGACTACGCCGCGACCGCGACGCGCGTGGGCTCCGTCGTGCGCCGCTACCACCAGGCGGCGGCACACCGCGAGTTCGTGCGCGAGGTCGCGATCGTCCCCTCGCTCCGCGCCGCCGCCTATCGCTGGTCCGGCACCGAGCTCGGCTTCGAGCAGCTCGCCTGCCTCTCGACCAACGTCTCCGGCGCCGCGGCGACGCTGGCGGACTTCGCCTTCCCCGGCCTCGACCAGTACGTGCTGACGGACAACGGGGTGATGCTGACCGGCGGGCGCGGCCTCGGCTTCGTGGTGGATGCGCGCCGGTGCCGCGAATTCGCGCTCGCCGCGGATGCCGACAACGCGCGCCTCGTCGTGCAGTGCTTCGACACGAACCGGGCCCTGCTGACGGACGCCGCGGGCACGCTCGCCCGCGCCTCCGGACAGACGCTGCAGTACAACGCGACGGCGCGCTGGTGGCAGGGCTCGGCCGACATGACGGATGCCGGCCTGACGCGTCTGCAGGTGGTGCGGCTCGCGCCGGAGGTCGCCTATGCGATCATCGGCCTGGCGCGCATCGGCACGGACTACGAGGTGCGCGCGATGCGCCTCGCCTGCGATCCGGCCTTCTCGCCCGCCGTGCTCTACGGGCTGCCATGGCTGCCGCATGGCAGGCGCGAGCTGGTGGCGGAGATGGCCTGGGACCCGCCCTCGCTCGCCGCCGGCGCCACCACGCAGGTCAACGTCCCGCTGCCCGGCGCGCGGGCCGGGGACTTCGCGCAGGCCGGGTTCAGCCTGCCGACCTCCGGCCTCGTCTTCCTTGCCAATGTCGGCGCCGCCGACGTGGTGTCGGTGACGGCGTGGAACCGCAGCAGCGTCCAGATCGACCTCGGCCCCGGCACGGTGCGCGCGCGCGTGGTGAAGGCATGAGGCGGCGGAAGAGCGTGGCCGGCGCCGCCGCCTCCGCCGCCGTGCACCATCCCGCCGCGCGGCTCGCGGAGATGGTGCTGCACGTCATCGAGGACTACCGCGCCTTCGCCGCTGCCCCGCCGGAGGAGAACGACACCAAGGCCTTCGCGGCCCGCCACGCCGCCTGCCGCGCCGCGCTCGCCCATCTGGAGCACCTGCTGCGCCTGACGCGCGCGATGGGCGGCGGAGAGCCTGCCGCCTCCCGCGACGCGGCGCTGATCCAGGCCGAGGCCGCGCTGGCCGAGGCCCGCAACGAGATGGCCCTTCTGCCGCCCTGCGAGGAAGGGGAAGAGGAGATGGAGTATGCCGGGACCGACGCGGCCGGCCGACTTCCTTGAATTCGTCTGGATCTGGAACCGGCGCCAGCGGCTCGACACGCCGGTGCTGCACCGGCGCATCGCGCGCTGGCTCCAGGCCCGCCGCAACGCCGGGGACAAGCGCCTGCTGCTGACGGCCTTCCGCGGCTCCGGCAAGAGCACGATGGTCGGGCTCTACTGCGCCTGGACCCTGATGCGCGACCCGGACACGCGCATCCTCGTCCTCGCCGCCGACCACGCGCTGGCGACGAAGATGGTCGCCACCGTCCGCCGCATCATCGAGCGCCACGCGCTCTGCGCCCCGATCCGCCCCGAGGGGCCGGAGGCCTGGGCGGCGGACCGCTTCACCGTGGCGCGCGAGGCGGTCCTGCGCGATCCCTCGATGCTCGCCCAGGGTGTCGGCGGCAACATCACCGGCAGCCACGCCGACCTGATCGTCTGCGACGACGTGGAGGTGGCGGGCAACAGCGACACGCCGGCGAAGCGCGCCGAGCTGCGCGAGCGGCTGGCGGAGACGGAGTTCGTCCTCGTCCCCGGCGGCACCATCCTCTATGTCGGCACGCCGCACTGCGCCGACAGCCTCTACCGCGAGCCGGATGGCGAGAACGGCGACGCCTTCCTCGCCGGCTATCGCCGCCTCGCCCTGCCGCTGCTCAACGCCGCGGGCCGCAGCGTCTGGCCGGAGCGCTACCCGCAGGAGGCGGTGGAGGCACTGCGCCGGCGCGTCGGGCCGCTGCACTTCGAGCGGCACATGCTGCTGCGCACGGTGGCGGACGGCGCGGCCCGGCTCGATCCCGCGGCGCTGGTGCGCTACGCGGAGGAGCCGGACTATCGCGAGGCCGGCGGCCGCGCGGTGCTCACGCTGATGGGCCGGCGCCTGGTCTCCGGCGGCGGGTTCTGGGACCCGGCCTATGGACGGCCCGGCGCGGGCGATGCCTCGGTGCTCGCGGCCATCTACGCGGATGGCGAGGGCAACCACTATCTCCACCGCCTCGCCTACCTGACGCACGACCCGGACCGGCCGGAGGACCCGGCGACGCAGCAATGCCGCGCCGTCGCCGCCATCGCCCGCGCGCTGATGCTGCCCGTGGTGCGGGTGGAGACGAACGGGCTCGGCCGGTTCCTGCCGGCGCTGCTCCGGCGCGAGATGGCGCGCGCCGGCGCGGCCTGCGCGGTGGTCGAGCACGCCAGCACGCGGGCGAAGGCCGAGCGCATCCTCGCCGCGCTGGAGCCGGCGCTCGCCGCGCGCCGCCTCTACGCGCATGAGAGCGTGTGGCGCACGCCCTTCCCGGCGGAGATGGCGGCGTGGAGGCCCGACGCGCCGGGCGCCGCGCGGGACGACGCG
>JADGHI010000369.1 GCA_019689515.1 Acetobacteraceae bacterium
GCCTTCACCTGGCCCGTGGCGGCGGCAGTGGCGCTGGTGGCCGGAGGGGGGTGGCTGGCGGCCTCGGCGCGGTAGCGGCAGCCCCGGCCGCGGTCCCTCCGGCTACGCTGCAGGTCCTTGTCGGAAGAGCGGGTTCACGCCTCCGGGCGTTCCCGCCTTCCGGCGATCCGCTCTAACCCGGCTTGCGCAGCAGCGCCCGCACCACCTCCGCGTGGCCCTGGTGTCGCGGCCCTTCGTCGAGCAGCACGGTGCCCTCGAGCAGCTCCACGATCTCCAACGGGCCACAGAACTCCGCCTCCACGATCGCGCGGCTCCAGAGCAGCGAGACATCCTTCGGCCCGCCGCTCCTTCGCCCTTCCTGCGCTGGGGTGAAGCATTCCAGCGCCAGCAGCCCGCCGGGGGCGAGGGTGCGCACCACGCCTTCCGCCGCGGCGCGACGGTCCTCGGGCGGGAGATGGACGAAGATCCAGGCCACCAGGTCGAAGGCCGCGTCCGGCCAGTCCCACCGCGCCGCGTCGGCGACGATCGTCTCCAGCGTGACGCCGCGCCGCTCGGCCAGCGCCCGCGCCTTGGCGAGACCGACCGCCGACCAGTCGAGGCTGGTCACGCGCAGGCCCTGCCCGGCGAGCCAGACGCCGTTGCGCCCCTCCCCGTCACCGAGCGCCAGCGCGCGCATTCCGGGCGACAGGCGCGGCGCGAGGCTCTCCAGATAGCGGTTCGGCGCCTCGCCGAACTGGAATCCCTCGCCGGCATAGCGCGCGTCCCAGGCAGCGGAATCGCTCATGGCGCGACACCGCCCCTGGCCCGGGTCTGCCCGCGCCGGGTCATGGTTCCGCCGGCACCGTGCGGGCCATCGGAGGCAATTGCGAGACCGTCTCGAACCACGCCGCGAGACGCTGTCGCCCGGGCCGCCAGGGCTCGTGCCAGAAACGGAAGTCGAGGTAGCCGAGCGCGCAGCCGACCGCGATCGTCCCGATGTCGCTGAATCCGGTCGGCGGGTCGGCCTCCAGTTGGTCGAGGGTGCGCTCGATGGCCGCCTTCTGCCGGGCATCGAATTTCCGCCGCCCCTCGTCCTGCGGCCAGGGCATCTGCATGCGCCGGCCGACCGCGGCGTCCAGGATGCCGTCCGCCATCGCCTGGTATCGCAGGGCCCTGATGCGCTCCGGCGTGCCGACCGCCGGGAACAGCGGCAGGGCGCTGCCGATCGTGTCGAGATACTCACAGATGACCGGGCTGTCGAAGAGCGGCACGCCGTCGAGCGAGATCAGGCATGGCACCTTGGAGAGCGGGTTGTCCCGCACGAGGTCGGGGGGCGAGGCGTGCGGGTCGCACAGCACCGCCTCGATCTCGTTGTCGATGCGCCGCGCGATGGCGCAGGCCATCACCTTGCGTGCATAGGGGCTGGTCGGGGACCAGTAGAGCTTCATCGGCGATGCTCCTCCTAGTCGGTCGGCGTGTTGCGGGCGCGCGGTGGCATCCCCCTGCGCCGGTCCGGCCGGCCGGAGGGACGCCATGGACTGACGTCAGCGGAAATTGTCCTTGGCCGCCCGGATCCGCGCGAAGGTCGCAACGTCCGGCGCGCGCAGGAAGGGGTTGGCCGCGAGCTCCTGCGCGATCGTGGTCGGCACCGTGGGCCGGCCCGCGGCGCGCTGCGCCTTCGCCTCCTCCGCGCGGGCGCGCAGCGCGGCGTTGTCGGGCTCGACCGTCAGGGCGAAGCGGGCATTGCTCTCCGTGTATTCGTGGCCGCAGCAGACCAGCGTCTCCGGCGGCAGGGCGGCGAGGGCCCGCAGGCTGCGGAACATCTCCTCCGCCGTGCCCTCGATCAGCCGGCCGCAGCCGAGCGAGAACAGCGTGTCGCCGCACAGCACCACCGCCCCATCGGCGAAATGGTAGGAGATCTCACCCCGCGTGTGGCCCGGGCAGTCGATCACCGCGGCGGCCGACCCGCCGAATCCGACCGTGTCGCCGGGCGAGACCGCCAGGTCGAGCGGCGGCAGGCGATGGGCATCCGCCTTGTTCCCGACCACCTTTGCGCCTGGGAAGCGCCGCTTCACCTCCGCCACCCCCGCCACGTGGTCGCCGTGGTGGTGGGTGATGAAGATCATGTCGAGCTGGCCGCCCGCCTTCTCGACCGCGGCGATGGCGGGTCCGGCCTCGCCGGGATCGCAGATCGCCACCTCCCCGCGGGGACCGCGAAGCAGCCAGATGTAATTGTCCTCAAGACACGGCACCGCCTCGACGGTGATTGCCATCGCTGTCGCTCCTTCCCCGGGGGCACCGGGGCCCCCATCCCAACGCGCTCTGTCCGCCCCTATATCCCCTGGCATGACGGGGGAGGTCCATGCCGGCTTCGGCGAGTTCTATTCCACCCCGGCCGGGCAGGTTGCCGCCCGGCTGGTGCGGGCGCGGTTGCGCGCGCTCTGGCCGGATCTCGGCGGCCAGTCGGTGCTCGGCCTCGGCCATGCGGACCCCTATCTTGATCTCTGGCGCGGCGAGGCGAAGCGGCTGGTGGCGCTGCGGCCGCGCCAGCTCGGCCTGACACATGCTGCGCCGCGGCCCGCCGGCCGCGGGTCCGGCCTCCTCCTGGCCGAGGAAGAGGCGCTGCCCTTCCCCGATCTCTGCTTCGACCGGGTGCTGCTGATCCACGGGCTGGAGGTGGCGGAGAATGCCCGCCGCCTGCTGCGCGAGGCCTGGCGGGTGCTCAAGGATGACGGGCGGCTGCTCGTGGTGGTGCCGAACCGGCGCGGCCTTTGGGCCCATTTCGAGACCACGCCCTTCGGCCATGGCCAGCCCTATTCGCCGGGCCAGCTTGGCCGGCTGCTCACCGGCCACCTGTTCCGTATCGAGCGGCGCGACGCCGCATTGTTCCTGCCGCCCCTTCGCCTGCGCGTGGTGCTGCGCGGCGCGGAACTCTGGGAGCGGGCAGGCCGCACGCTCTGCCCGCCGCGCTTCGCCGGCCTCGCCATCGTCGAGGCTGAGAAGGACCTGTTCGCCGGCCAGCCCACTGGTGCGGTCGCGGCGGTGCGCCGGCAGGTGCGGGTCCTGGCGGAGGCGGTCGCCGCGTAGCCGCGGCGGTGGCGACCTTCCTTTCGCCTGAACGCTCGGACGACGACGGCCGCGGACATCCCCCTTTACGGCGGCCGGTTTCGCCCCTATACGCCGCCGCTCGCATTCGATTCGGGACGCGGGAGGCTCGCGCCAGGGCCGCCGGCACCGCGCATCCCTGATCATCGCAGGGACAGACAATGGCGAAGAAGATCGTCGGCTACATCAAGCTGCAGATCCCGGCCGGGAAGGCGAACCCGTCGCCGCCGGTGGGGCCCGCGCTCGGTCAGCGCGGCCTCAACATCATGCAGTTCGTCAAGGAGTTCAACGCGGCGACGCAGGGCATGGAGCCGGGCACCCCGACCCCTGTGGTGATCACGGCCTATTCCGACCGCACCTTCTCCTTTGTCACCAAGACCCCGCCCAACACCTACTTCCTGCTCAAGGCGGCGAAGCTGGAGAAGGGCAGCCAGACGCCGGGGCGCGGCGCGCCGGTCGGGCGCGTGACGAAGTCGCAGCTGCGCGAGATCGCCAAGACCAAGATGCAGCACATGAACGCCAATGACGAGGAGGCGGCGGTGCGCATGCTGGCCGGTTCCGCCCGCTCCATGGGCATCGCTGTGGTGGAGGGCTGAGCGCCATGGCGAAGCACGGCAAGCGGCTGCGCGGCATCTACGCGAGCTTCGACCGCACGAAGGTCTACCCGCTGGACGAGGCGGTGCGGATCGTCAAGGGGAACGCCAAGGCGAAGTTCGACGAGACCATCGAGATTGCGATGAATCTCGGCATTGACCCGCGCCATGCCGACCAGATGGTGCGCGGCGTGGTCGGGCTGCCGAACGGCACCGGCAAGAGCGTGCGCGTCGCGGTCTTCGCCCGCGGTGCCAAGGCGGAGGAGGCGCGGGCTGCCGGTGCCGACGTGGTGGGGGATGAGGATCTCGCTGCGCAGGTGCAGGAGGGCAAGCTCGACTTCGATCGCTGCATCGCGACGCCCGACATGATGGGCATCGTGGGGCGGCTCGGTAAGATCCTCGGGCCGCGCGGCCTGATGCCGAACCCCCGGCTCGGCACCGTGACGATGGACGTGAAGGGGGCCGTGCAGGCTGCCAAGGCGGGTCAGGTCGAGTTCCGCGCCGAGAAGGCCGGCATCGTCCACGCCGGCATCGGCAAGGCGAGCTTCGATGAGGGCAAGCTGATCGAGAACGCGCGCGCCTTCATCGAGGCGATCCAGCGCGCCCGGCCCTCGGGTGCCAAGGGTACCTATGTGAAGAAGGTCGCGGTGAGTTCCACCATGGGGCCCGGGGTGCAGGTGGATGTCGGCTCCCTGCCCGCCGTCGCGGCTGGTGGCGGCGGGACCGCCGACTGAGCAGAGAGATACGCCTGCCGTTGCCGGTGCCTGGTGGCGGCAGGCGGGCAGGGGCCGGGCCGGGGGATAAGTCCTCCGGCGTCATGAGCTGGCCCCGAACCTGTCGGAGACCTCCTGTGGCCCGTCCGGGGTG
>JADGHI010000370.1 GCA_019689515.1 Acetobacteraceae bacterium
AGCCCGCGCCGGCGCGGGCTGCGGCTCCGCCGGCTCCTCCCAATGGATCGGCTCCGGCTTGCGGACCAAGGCCCGTCCGATGACCTCGTCCACGTGGTTCACAGGGACGATCTCCAGCCCCTTCTTCACGTTGTCCGGGATCTCGGCCAGGTCCTTCTCGTTCTCCTTCGGGATCACGACGGTCTTGATCCCTGCCCGCAGGGCCGCCAGCAGCTTCTCCTTCAGCCCGCCGATCGGCAGCACCCGCCCACGCAGGGTGATCTCGCCGGTCATGGCGATGTCCTTGCGCACGGGGATGCCGGTCAGCACGGAGACGATGCTGGTCGCCATGGCGATGCCGGCGGAAGGCCCGTCCTTCGGAGTCGCGCCCTCCGGCACGTGGACGTGGATGTCGCGCCGCTCGAACAGCGTCGGCTTGATCCCGAAGGTGGTCGCGCGCGAGCGGACGTAGCTCATCGCCGCCGAGACGCTCTCCTGCATCACGTCGCCGAGCTTGCCGGTGTGCTGCACCTTGCCCTTGCCCGGGACCATGACGCTCTCGATCGTCAGGATCTCGCCGCCCACCTCGGTCCAGGCGAGGCCGGTGACGACGCCGACCATGTCCTCCGCCTCGGCCTCGCCGAAGCGGAACTTCCGCACGCCCGCGAACTTCTCGAGGTTCTTGCGGGTGATCGCGACCTTGGTCGCCTTCTTGGAGACGATCTCCTTCACCGCCTTGCGGGCGAGCCCGGCGATCTCACGCTCGAGGTTCCGCACGCCGGCCTCGCGCGTGTAGTAGCGCACCAGGTCACGCAGCGCGTCCTCGCTGATGCTCCACTCGCCCTTCTTCAGCCCGTTCGCCTCGGACTGCTTCGGGATCAGGTGGCGCTTGGCAATCTCGACCTTCTCGTCCTCCGTGTAGCCGGGGATGCGGATGATCTCCATCCGGTCCATCAGCGGCTGCGGCATGCGCAGGCTGTTGGCCGTGGTGACGAACATCACGTCCGAGAGGTCGTAGTCCACCTCCAGGTAGTGGTCGTTGAAGGTGGAGTTCTGCTCAGGGTCCAGCACCTCGAGCAGCGCCGAGGACGGGTCGCCGCGCCAGTCCGCGCCGAGCTTGTCGATCTCGTCGAGCAGGAAGAGCGGGTTGGAGGTCTTCGCCTTCCGCATCCCCTGAATGATCTTGCCCGGCATGGAGCCGATATAGGTCCGCCGGTGGCCGCGGATCTCCGCCTCGTCCCGCACGCCGCCGAGCGACATGCGCACGAAGTTCCGCCCCGTCGCCTTGGCGATGGACTTGCCGAGCGAGGTCTTGCCGACGCCCGGAGGCCCGACCAGGCACAGGATCGGCCCCTTGATCTTGGGCGAGCGCGCCTGGACCGCCAGGTACTCGATGATCCGCTCCTTGACCTTCTCGAGGCCATAGTGGTCGGCGTTGAGTACCTTCTCGGCCTCGGCGATGTCGTTCTTGACCTTCGAGCGCTTCTTCCAGGGGATGGAGAGCATCCAGTCGAGGTAGTTGCGCACCACCGTCGCCTCGGCGCTCATCGGGCTCATGGTGCGGAGCTTCTTGAGCTCCGCCATCGCCTTCTCGCGCGCCTCCTTGGAGAGCTTGGTGGCCTTGATCTTGGCCTCGAGCTCGGCGGCCTCGTCCTTGCCGTCCTCGCCCTCGCCGAGCTCCTTCTGGATCGCCTTGAGCTGCTCGTTCAGGTAGTACTCGCGCTGGGTCTTCTCCATCTGCCGCTTGACGCGGTTGCGGATGCGCTTCTCCACCTGGAGGACGCCGATCTCGCTCTCCATGTGGCCGAAGACCTTCTCGAGCCGCGCGGGCACCGCGACGGTCTCGAGCAGCTCCTGCTTCTCGGAGATCTTCAGGTTGAGGTGCGCCGCCACCGTGTCGGCGAGCTTCGACGGGTCGTCGATCTGGTTGATCGAGACCAGCACTTCCGGCGCGATCTTCTTGTTGAGCTTGATGTACTGCTCGAACTGGGAGACGACCGTGCGCCCCAGCGCCTCCGCCTCGCGCGGATCGGACCCGAGCTCGTCAGCGAGGACCTCGGCGTAGGCCTCGAAATAGGCCTCCGTCTCCTTGAAGCCCACGATGCGCGCGCGGCGCCCGCCCTCGACCAGCACCTTGACCGTGCCGTCGGGCAGCTTCAGGAGCTGCAGGACCGTCGAAACCGTGCCCACCTGGTAGAGGTCGGTGGCGGCCGGGTCGTCCTGGGCGGCGTTCTTCTGCGCCACCAGCAGGATCTGCTTGTCGTCCCGCATCACCGCCTCAAGCGCGCGCACGCTCTTCTCGCGGCCGACGAAAAGCGGAACGATCATGTGCGGGAACACCACGATGTCCCGCAGTGGCAGGACGGGCAGGAGTTCACCGCGAAGGGTTTCGGAAGGCTTTTCCGCCATCAGGACCTCGCATCGGACAGTCGGCACCGGGCCCGCCCATCGGGCGGCACGGGCGGGGCGCCGCGGGTATGGGCGAGAGATGGCCCTCCCGCGGCCCCCTCACAAGGCCTCCAGGCGGATTGACGCACGCCCGTCCGGGGCCCGCAAAACGGCGGAGCGCGCGTTTCCCGGCTCCGGCCAGCCGGGCGCCCGCCTGTATTCCTCGACCGGATTCCTCAGCCGGCGGACTGCTCCGCCGCCCGCTCGCCATAGATGAAGAGCGGGCTGGCGCGGCCCTCCGCCACCTCGCGGTTGATCACCACCTCCTCGACATCCTCGAGGCCCGGCAGGTCGAACATGGTGCCGAGCAGGATCTGCTCCATGATCGAGCGCAGGCCCCGCGCGCCGGTCTTGCGCTGGATGGCGCGCGTCGCGACCGACTTCAGCGCGTCGTCCGTGAAGGTGAGCTTAACGCCCTCCATCTCGAACAGGCGCTGGTACTGCTTGAGCAGCGCATTCTTCGGCTTGGTCAGGATCTCGATCAGCGCCTTCTCGTCGAGGTCGTCGAGGGTGGCCACCACCGGCAGGCGCCCGATGAACTCCGGGATCAGGCCGAACTTCAGCAGGTCTTCCGGCTCGACCTCGCGCAGGATGGCCCCGGTGCGCCGCTCGTCCGGCGCCCGCACCTCAGCGCCGAAGCCGATGCCCGAGCCCTTGCCGCGCGCGGCGATGATCTTCTCGAGCCCCGCGAAGGCGCCGCCACAGATGAACAGGATGTTGGTCGTGTCCACCTGCAGGAATTCCTGCTGCGGGTGCTTGCGCCCGCCCTGCGGAGGAACCGAGGCGACCGTCCCCTCCATGATCTTGAGGAGGGCCTGCTGCACGCCCTCGCCGGAGACATCCCGCGTGATGGAGGGGTTGTCCGACTTGCGGCTGATCTTGTCCACCTCGTCGATGTAGACGATGCCGCGCTGCGCCCGTTCCACATTGTAGTCGGCCGCCTGGAGCAGCTTGAGGATGATGTTCTCGACATCCTCGCCGACATAGCCCGCCTCGGTCAGCGTCGTGGCGTCGGCCATGGTGAAGGGCACGTCGAGGATGCGCGCGAGCGTCTGGGCGAGCAGCGTCTTGCCCGAGCCGGTGGGCCCGATGAGCAGGATATTCGACTTGGCGATCTCGATATCCGAGTTCTTCGCCCCGTGCGCGAGACGCTTGTAGTGGTTGTGGACGGCGACCGAGAGCACCCGCTTCGCGTGGTCCTGCCCGATCACGTAGTCGTCCAGCACCTTGCAGATCTCGCGCGGCGTCGGCACGCCATCCCGCGACTTCACGAGGTGCGTCTTGTGCTCCTCACGGATGATATCCATGCAGAGCTCGACGCACTCGTCGCAGATGAACACCGTCGGGCCGGCGATGAGCTTGCGCACCTCGTGCTGCGACTTGCCGCAGAACGAGCAGTACAGGGTGTTCTTCGAATCGCCGGACTTGCTCATGGGCACTCTCCGCTCGCCAAGGCGCCCAGGGAGGCGCCCAGGGAGGCATGATTTTGACTGTAGCCCCCCTGGCACCCGGGGGAAAGCCGATCGACCGGCCGCCCGGCCAAGGACCGCGTGATGTTGCCCCACGGTCTCATGGTCCGGGCGCCTCCGGCGCACTCATCCGCCCGGGATGCCCCAGGCCGCGGGGCCGGCCTCAGGGCTTGGTGCCGCCCTCGGGGGCCGTGGATGGCGGGCGCTGCTCGACGACGTGGTCCACCAGGCCGAAGTCGCGCGCCTCCTCGGCGGACATGAAGGTGTCGCGGTCGAGCTTGCGCTCGATCAGCTCCAGCGGCTGACCGGTATGCCGGACGTAGATCTCGTTCAGGCGCTTGCGCAGATGCAGGATCTCGCGCGCCTGGATCTCGATGTCGGCCGCCTGCCCCTGGGCGCCGCCGGAGGGCTGGTGGACCATGATCCGGGCGTTCGGCAGGGCGTAGCGCTTGCCCTTCTCGCCGGCGCAGAGCAGCAGCGAGCCCATCGAGGCCGCCTGGCCGATGCACACCGTGCTTACCGGGCTCCGGATATATTGCATGGTGTCGTAGATCGCCAGGCCAGCCGACACCACCCCGCCCGGGCTGTTGATGTAGAAGGCGATGTCCTTGTTCGGATTCTCGCTCTCGAGGAACAGGAGCTG
>JADGHI010000371.1 GCA_019689515.1 Acetobacteraceae bacterium
CAGCTACACGACTGTCTCCTCCTTCAGCCTGCAGACGCTCGCGCTCCTCCGCGCGGGGGAGGGTCGGCACGCCACGCTCAACGTGCTCGCTTCGCTCCTGCTCTGCCTGGGCGCGGCGTTCGCCGGCCAGTTCCTCGGCGCGCGCCTGTTCGGGGGCTGATGCGCGGGGTGATGGCGGGCGGCACCAGGCTCTACCTCGCCGTGGCGGCGGGCGGCGCGCTTGGCTCCGTCGCCCGCTATCTCTGTTCCCTGGGAGTGCTCGCGCTGCTCGGTCCGGCCTTCCCCTGGGGGACGCTGGTCGTCAACACGGCCGGATCCTTCCTGATCGGGTTCTACGCCACGCTTACCGAGCCTGACGGCCGGCTCTTCGCCTCGCCCGCGACGCGGCAATTCGTGATGGCCGGCTTCTGCGGCGGCTTCACCACCTTCTCCGTATTCAGCCTGGAGACCTTCCGGCTCGCCGAGGCCGGCGCCCTCGGTCTGGCCGGCGCCAACCTGCTCGGCTCGGTCGCGTTGTGGCTCGCTGCGGTGTGGGCCGGACATCGCCTGGCGCGGCGCATCAACCGGCTCCGAGGGAGGCAGACGTGACGACCGGCACTACCCCGGCGGTCCTGCTGCGGATCTTCGTCGGCGAGTCGGACGAGCATGCGGGACGGCCGCTGCACGAGGCCGTCGTGCTGAAGGCGCGCGAGATGGGCCTCGCCGGCGCGACGGTGCTGCGCGGCCCGATGGGGTTCGGCCGGTCGAGTCGGCTGCACACGGCCAAGATCCTGCGCCTTTCGGAGGATCTACCACTCGTCATCGAGATCGTGGACACGGAGGAGAAGATCGAGCGGCTGCTCGTCGCGCTGCAGCCTATGCTCGGCAGCAGCCTGGTCACGCTCGAGGCGGTGCGCGTCGTGCGCTACGGCCATGAGGGCGGCCTGTCGTGACCTCCGCCTCCCCAGCGGACGCCCCGGCGGAAGCGCTTCCGGTGGAGAGCGCGCGGGCGGTGGCGGACAGGCGTTCCTCGACGGCGATCCGGTTGTTCGTCGCCGTCCGCCAGGCGGTCATGGCGCCGAGGGCAAGGAACGGGATTAGGACGGCGAGCATGAGGCCGGCGAGGCGCGTCTATGCTGGGCAGCACCCGTCGCGGCCGTAGCGCGGCGGCCCGCACGAGGTGCCGAGGTCCATCGCCGGGCACGGGCGCAGCGGAGCTGACCTGTATGCAGGCGGTGGCGTGACGTCGTCCGTTTCTGTTGCGCCCATGCACAAGCCGCGGACACCCCGAGCGTGACAACGCCATCGTGATCTCATCCGGCGAACCGGGTGCGGGCAAGCGAGGGGGCGAAAGGGTGGACACGATTCCTTGAGTCTGTGCCGTTTCCGGGTACGACGGCGGCTGCCAAATCCTCGGGGCGGCGACATCCGGGCATCGGCCGTGCCGGATTGCGTGACGTTCCACCCACGCGCCGCGCCAGACCATTATGCGCGCGGCCGCATCGGTCCGGCTGCGACGCGAGGCCTGCCCGTCCCGGCCGGCCACCCGATCCTGCGGCGTCGCGAGCGGCTTGTATGGAGTGCCGAACGATTCAGCTCTGCTTCTGTCCGCCTCCGCCAGGCCGAAGCGGTGCCGGCCGGCGACGGTGCATCCGGCGATGAGTCGCTTGTACCGCGGCTGTGCCAATGGTTGCGCGGTGGCCGGACGCTCGTTCTAATGATTGCATACCGGGGCGGGCGGAGCCAGCCGACATGGGGGAAAGGCGAACCGAACGGCGCGATACGCGCATGCGGGGTGGTGCGGCGGCCCGCACGTTGCGGCGGCTGAGGCTCGTGCTGGTTGCCTCGATCGTCGTGCCCGCCCTGCTGTTCGTCGGCGCCGCGTGGTTCGACCGCGAGCGCCTGTTGCAGGACTCGGCCGACGATGCCGCCCGGACCGCCGCCCTGCTGCGCGAGCACGCGATGAAGGTGCTCGATGTCGATGAGCTGCTGCTCCGGCAGCTCGACCGCCGCATCCAGGGCATGAGCTGGGACGAGATCCGCGCGGCGCGTCCCGAACTGCTCGCGGAGATCGCCGCGATCCTCGCCGAGCGCCCGCAGCTCTCCGGGATAGGCATCGCCGATGCCGAGGGCAGGCTGTGGGTTTCGGGCACACCTCCAGGGACGGAGCCGCTCCCCGAGGACATGAGCATCGCGCATCGCGAATACTGGGCGGCGCAGCGCGAGAGCGATGCCGGCACCTTTGTCAGCCGTGCCTATCACCGCACCGCGAGGGAGCGCCCCAGTTTCGGAATCAGCCGACGGCGCACCGCCCCGGACGGCGCCGGCTTCGATGGCACGATCCATGTCGGCCTCGCTGTCTCCTACTTCGTCGAGTTCTGGGGCCGTGCGGTTCCTGTCCAGGGCAACGCGACGATCAGCCTGGTGCGCACGGACGGCGAGGTGCTGGCGCGGTACCCGGAGATGGCGGAGCCCCTGCCGCGCCTCGTGCCGGAGAGCAGCACCCTGATGCGGAGCCTCCAGACGGGTCCGCAGGACGGCGCGTACCGCGCCGCGTCGCCCATCGACGGAGCCGAGTACATCGTCGCCTACGCCAGGGTCGGAGACTATCCGCTGGTCGTGGAGTACGGCGTCTCGGTGGCCTCTGTTCTCGCGGTGTGGCGGCAGCACCTCCTGGTGCTCGGCGGGATCTGCGCCCTGGCCGCTGCGGCGCTTGCCTTCGCCGTGATCGCGGCGATGCGGCAGGCCCGCCGCCTCGCGGAGGAGCAGGGCCGCCGCGCGGTCGCCGAGGCGACCCTCCAGGAGGCACAGCGGCTGGAGCTGCTCGGCCAGCTCGCCGCAGGCATCGCGCACGACTTCAACAACGTGGTCCAGGCCGTGCAGGGCGGGGCCCGCCTGATCGAGAAGGCTTCGGCCGATCCCGAGCGCATCCGCTCCCTCGCGCGCATGCTCGACGAAGCGGCGGGGCGCGGCGCGGCGCTGACGCGGCGGATGCTGGACTTCTCCCGGCGCGAGGCTTCATCGGGCGCGGCCAATGACGACCACAGCGTCGAGGCGGAGCCGGCGACCGCGCCACCGGCCGAGACGGTCGCGGGCGTATGCCAGCTCCTGTCGAGCACGATCGGGCATCTCCACCGGATCCGCTACGAGGTCGAGACGGAGGGCGTGCCCGCCCTGGTGCGGGGCGACCGGGGCGAGTTGGAGGCGGCGGTGATGAACCTCGCCGTCAACGCGCGCGACGCCATGCCCCGGGGCGGCGAGGTGGTCGTCCGCGTCGCGGGCGAGCGCGTCCTGGCCGCGGGTGAAGGCAATGGTGCCGCACAACCTGCGGTGCGACTCCTGCGGCCCGGGCTCTACGCGCGGGTCTCCGTGACCGACACCGGCGTGGGCATGCCACCGGAGGTGCTCGCGCGGGTAGGCGAGCCCTTCTTCACCACGAAGCCGCGCGGTCGCGGCACCGGCCTCGGCCTCGCCTCGGCACGGGGCTTCGCCGAGCGCGCGGGCGGGGCATTGCATATCGACAGCGCCGTGGGACGGGGCACCACCGTCACCCTCTGGCTCCCGGCCGTCGTCGGGCCGGCGCAGGTGCCATCGCTGCGGCGGTCGCATGCGGCAGCGGCGCCGGACATCGTTACGCCGCTGCGGCCGGCGTCCTGACTGGAAGGGCAGGCGGGGCCTCCGAGGCAGGGCGCAACCCGCAGCCTTAGTGTGGCGACCGATCGCTTGGGGCCAACAGGGCTCGGCCGTGCGGGGTCGGTTCAATCCGCGCCCTGGAATTCCCGATGGCGAAGCTCCCAAAGGCGGTGATGGGCCGCGACCAGGCTCTCGACCGCCTGGCGCCGGTCGCGCATGGCACCTGGCGCAGGCCGCGCGACCACGGTTTCGAGGATCCGGAGAATCTCGGCAGCGATGTCGAGCGCCCCATGATCGCAGGCTTGGTGAAAGGCCAGAAGGAGCTTGTCGGAGAGACGGCGTCGCCTCGGCGCAGGGCGCACGGCTGTGTGGGCGCCCTCATCGCCCGGATCCGCGGGGGAGGCATGTACCCTGCCGCGCAGGTTGCCCATGGTTCGCCTCGCTTCCGGTCGGTCACTACGCGGCCGGACGCGGTCGGCCGCAGGCGCCAACTAGTGCACGTGGCGATCGTTTGAACAACTAACGGTTGATAGGGGCGGCCAGGAATTAGGCGGAATTGGTGTCCACGCGCCCGGTCCGCCCGCGAAGCAGGGCCGTTCCAACCTTCCCTGGCGGGCGGCGGGTGCGGCCCTCACGCGCCGCGGCCGGGTTCCTTGGGCTCGGCCCCGCCGCGCGCCGCGAGCAGGCGCACCAGCGCCTCGTCGCGCCAGCGCGCGAGGTCGGCGATGGACCGCCCCGCCGCCTCCTCCGTCACACCTTCCACGAGGCGCCTCTGGAGGTCCGGCGTGACCTCCGGCCGGCCGAGCGTGTCCCACCAGCTCTGCATTGCCGGCAGGAGGTGGTGAAGGAAATGCGCCATCCCGCCCTCCCCGCCGGCGAGGTGGAAGGTCAGGCTCGGCCCCATCAGCGCCCAGCGGAGGCCCGGCC
>JADGHI010000372.1 GCA_019689515.1 Acetobacteraceae bacterium
TTCCAACGCCGATCCGCAACGGCCATCATCACCACGCTGAATGGAGCCGCCTCCGGACCGCTGTCGCTGAATGGCCGATCTCGACTCCCTCGACCTGAACCTTCTCCGCGTGTTCGACGCCGTGGCGCGCGAGCGGCACGTCACGCGCGCGGCGCAGCGGCTGAACCTGTCGCAGCCCGCGGTCTCCAACGCCCTGAACCGGCTGCGCCAGGCGCTCGGCGACGAGCTGTTCCTGCGCCGCCCCGGCGGGGTGGAACCGACCGAGCTCGCCGCCGCGCTCGCCGGGCCGGTCGCCGAGGTGCTGGACCGGTTGCGCGAGACGCTCTCGGTGCACGCGCCCTTCGATCCGGCGACCTCGGACCGCGTCTTCCCGGTCGCCTTCAGCGAGTATGCGGAGGCGGTGCTGGCGCCGCCGCTGCTCGCGACGATGGCGCGCGAGGCGCCGGGCTGCCTGCTCGCGATTCGCCATGGCGACCGGACCAACTGGCAGGAACTGCTTGAGCGCGGCGAGGCGCAGCTCGCCGTGGCGGTGCTGCCGGAGCCGCCGGCGATCTACACGCGGGTGCGGCTGCTGCCGGAAGAGTTCCTCACCGTGATGCGCCCCGGCCATCCGCTGGCGGAGGGGGAGATGACGATCGAGCGCTTCGTCTCCGTGCCGCACATCCTGCATTCGCCGAACGGCTCGCGCGACGGCGCGCTGGACGGGCCGCTGGCGGAGGCCGGCCATCCGCGCCGGCTGGGGGCGGTGGTGGCGCATCTCGCCGCGGTGCCGGAGATCCTGACGCGCACCGACATGATCATCACGCTCTCGGCGCGGCTTGCCTGCGCGATGGGGCGGGCGCACGGCCTCGTGGTGCGCAAGCCGCCGGTCGAGATCCGGCACACGCGGCTGTCGCTGGTCTTCCACCGGCGCTTCGAAGCCGATCCCGGCCATGCCTGGCTGCGCCGGATGCTGATTGCCCTGGCGCGCGAGGTGGCGCCGGCAGGGTGAAGGGCGACCGCTTCGCCATCGGCCGGACGACCGGCGAAGCGCGGCCGGATCTGCGCGGGATCGCCGGAGCGGGGATGCGGGGGCGGCGGCACGCCCCCGCCCGCTCGCCGGTCTTCAGCGCCCGCCTTGCGCCGCGGCGTAGGAGAAATTCTCGAAGCTGTTTTCCGCGATGCGGAACCACTGGAATTCCTCGTCGCGGTAGCGGCGGTAGCTCTCCCAGATCTTCTTGAAGCGCGGGTTGCGCGAGGAGAGCTCCTCGTAGAGTCCGTGCGTCTCGCGCCAGGCCGCCTGCATCACCTCGCGCGGCCAGAAGCGGAGCTGCGCGCCGGCAGCGACGAGGCGCCGCAGCGCCAGCGGGTTGTGGTGGTCGTAGCGCGCGGTCTGCACCACCGACGCCTCGCCGCAGGCGGTCTCCAGCGCGTGGCGGTAGGCCTCGGGCAGCGCCTCGAAGGCGCGGCGGTTCACGAGCAGCACGCCCTGCGCGCAGGGCTCCCAGAAGCCCGGCGCGTAGTAGTAACGCGCCACGCGCACGAAACCGAGCTTCTCGTCGTCATAGGGGCCGACCCATTCGGTCGCGTCGATCACGCCGCGCTCGAGCGCGGGGTAGATGTCGCCGCCGGCGAGCTGCTGGGTGACCGCGCCGAGGCGCTGGAACACCAGGCCGCCGAGGCCGGCGATGCGGAATTTCAGTCCCTGCACGTCCTGCACGCCGCGGAGCTCGTTGCGGAACCAGCCGCCCATCTGCGCCCCGGTGTCGCCGAGCGAGAAGCCCACCATGCCGTAGTCGCCGTAGAGCTCATTGGCGAGCTGGCTGCCGCCGCCCTCGCGCATCCAGGCGTGCATCTGGCGCGAGGTGAGGCCGAAGGGGACGATGGTGAAGAAGGCGAAGGAGGGATCCTTGCCAATGTAGTAGTAGGAGGCGGTCTGGCCGCACTCCACCGTGCCGGCCTGCACCGCGTCGAGCACTTGCAGGCCCGGCACGATCTCGCCCGCGGGGAAGGTGCGGATCTGGAAGCGGTTCCCGGTGATCTGCGCCACCCGCCGCGCGACGTGCTCCGCGGTGCCGAACAGGATGTCGAGGTTGCGCGGGAAGGAGCTCGCCAGGCGCCAGCGCACCTCCGGCGCCTGGGTCTGGGCGATGGCCGGCGCGGCGAGCGTGGCCGCAGCGGCGCCGGCGGCACCTGCCGCGGCGAAGATGGAACGTCTGTTCATTCGTTTCCTCCCCCCGGGTTCCTGTCCCGGCACGATGCGGAGGATAGACAGGCTTCGCCGCCGAACCGAAGCGGGATCGCGAGGACTGCCCTCGCCCTGTGGTAGAAGGGCCGGGTGCCGCCGTCCCGCCGTCCCGCCGCCTCCAGACGCACTGCTGCTGCTGCGCCCGCCTCCGCCCGTGCCCGGCCGGCGAAGGGCAGCGGCGGGGGGCGCGCGCGGAGCGGTGGCGAGGCCGCGGCGGGTCCGCCCACGGGCGGGCCGGGAACCCGCGGCGGCGGCGGCACCGGCAAATCGAGCGGGCGCCGCCCCCGGCCCCTCCTGCTGCGCCTGCTGCGCTGGGCGATCCTCCTCACCGTCTGGGGCGGGGTGGCGCTCGGCTGCGCGCTGCTGTGGTTCGCCTACGACCTGCCGCGGCCGGAGGCGGCGCTCGCCGCGACGCGGCAGCCCTCCGTCACCCTGCTCGCCGCCGATGGGCGGCTGCTCGCGACCTCCGGCGACCTCTACGGCGAGCCGCTGCGGCTGCACGAGATGCCGCCCCACCTGCCCGCCGCGCTGATCGCCGTCGAGGACCGGCGTTTCCGCGAGCATTTCGGTGTCGATCTCATCGGACTGGCGCGCGCGGCCTGGGTCAACCTCACCGCCGGGCGCGTCGCCCAGGGCGGCTCCACCATCACCCAGCAATTGGCGAAGAACCTGTTCCTCACGCCGGAGCGCAGCCTGCGGCGCAAGGTGCAGGAGGCGCTGCTGGCGCTGTGGCTGGAGCGGCGCTTCACCAAGGACGAGCTGCTCGAGATCTACCTCAACCGCGTCTATCTCGGCGCCGGGGCCTATGGGGTGGACGCGGCGGCGCGGCTGTTCTTCGGCGTCTCGGCGCGGCGGGTGACGCTCGGCCAGGCGGCGCTGCTCGCCGGGCTGCCGAAGGCGCCCTCCCGGCTCAACCCGCGCGCTGCGCCGGAGGCCGCGATCCGCCGCGCGATGGAGGTGCTGGAGACGATGGCCGAGCAGGGCCTCATCTCGCGCGCCCGCGCTGCCGCTGAGGGAGAGCGCCTGCGCCTCGCCCCCGCGCCGAGTCGCGACGCCGGCTGGTTCGCCGACTGGGTGCAGGGCTTCGGCGGCGGCGGCGAGAGCCTCGCCGAGCGCTTCCCCGGCGCTGGCGACCTGGTGCTGCGCACGACCCTCGATTCGCGCCTGCAGGCGGCGGTGGAATCGCGGCTGGAGGCGCTGCTCGCTGGCCCGGGGGCGCGGGCGCGGGTGAGCCAGGGCGCGGTGGTGGCGCTCGATGCGGCGACCGGCGCGGTGCGGGCCATGGCCGGCGGGCGCGACTACCGGGCGAGCCCGTTCAACCGCGCCACCCAGGCGCGGCGGCAGCCCGGCTCGGCGTTCAAGCCGATCGTCTTCCTCGCCGCGATCGAGCAGGGGATGCGGCCGGAGGATCCGGTGGCGGACGCGCCGCTCCGCCTCGGCCGCTGGTCGCCGGGCAACGGGGAATGGCGGGCGCGCGGCGAGATCAGCGCCGAGGAGGCGCTGGCGCACAGCGTCAACACGGCGGCCGTGCGGGTGCTGCAGCGGGCCGGGGGGCCGCGCCGGGTGGTGGAACTCGCGGAGCGGCTCGGCCTTGATGTGGATCGGTTCCCGCGCGACGCCTCGCTGGCACTGGGGACCGGGGAGGTGACGCTGCTCGACCTCGCCGCGGCCTATGCGGCGATCGCCAATGGCGGGAGGCGCGTCGTGCCGCACGGCATCGCCGCCGCGTTCGGCGCGGGCGGGCGGCGGGCGCTGCCCGTGCCGCGGCCCGGCGGCGGGCCGGGAGCGGGGCGGCCCGCGGTGGCGGCCGAGCATGCCGCGGCGCTGCGCCGGATGCTGGAGGCGGTCGTGCGTTATGGCACCGGGCGCGCGGCCGCCCTGCCGGGGGGCCGTGTCGTGGCCGGCAAGACCGGGACCAGCCAGGATCATCGCGACGCCTGGTTCCTGGGCTTCGTCGCGGCGCCCGGCGGTGCTAACGCCTCTGGGCCCCTGGTTCTCGGCATCTGGCTCGGGAATGACGATGCGAGCCCGATGGACGGGGTGAGCGGCGGAACCCTCGCCGCCCGGCTGTTCCGCGATATCCTGGAGGCGTACGGCCGGGCGCAGGGAGCAGGGGCTGGGATGCCGGAACGGTCGCCGCGCGGATGAGGCGCACCACGGAGTTTTCGGCGGAGGACGGCTGGCATGGATGAGGCTTCCCTGGGACGAAGAGCGCCTCGCGGGAACGGGCGCCCGTTAGAGGCGCAGCCGGCCGCGGCGGCGGTCGGCGACGACGCCGCGGCCGAGCTCGC
>JADGHI010000373.1 GCA_019689515.1 Acetobacteraceae bacterium
CGGCCGCCGCCGCCTGGTCCGGGCCGAAGGCGGCGATGGCGGCGCCGCAATCGGGGAAGTCCGCGTAGGGGAAGCCGAAGCAGAAGGCGAGCTCTGCAACGCCGTACGCCTCCGCGAGACGCTCGCGTTCGGCCATGACCTCGGCCATCGGCGGGACCATGGTGCACTGCGTGCTGAGCGGGATGAGGAAGTCCACCTGGCGGAACGCCTTTGCCCAGGGCGTTCCGCGGCGGATGCGCTCGCCGAGGAGGCGCATCGCCCGCGCGCCGGTGGCCTTCATGTCTACATGCGGGTAGGTGCGGTAGGGGACCAGCACATCGGCGAGTTCGACCATCTGCGCCGTCATGTTGGCGTGCGGGTCGAGGCTCGTGGCGATTGGAACCTTCGGGCCGACGACGGCGCGGACGCGGCGCAGCACCTCGCCTTCCGCGTCGGGGAAGCCATCGGCGACCATCGCGCCGTGCAGGTCGAGATAGACGCCATCCAGCGGCCCGGCCTCGAGCGCGTCGGAGAGCGCGGCGACCAGCAGCGCGGCGATGCGCTCGAAGGCTTCGGCGGTGACCGGGCCGGAGGGATTGGCGAAGCACCAGGTGAGGGGAACCAGTTCCGTTCCCAGCTCTTCCTCGGCCACGGCGATGGCGCCGGCGCTGCCGACGCTGGTGGGGCGCAGGGTCTCGATCAGCGTCGTGGAGCGCTGGAACGGCGCGAAGCCGCCGGGCTTCTGGAACTCCCGCCAGCCGGCGGGCAAAGGGGCAAAGGAGTGGCTCTCGTGCAGGAAGCCGCCGATGGCGATGCGCATGGGTGGACTCATCCGTTCGCGGTGGCGATGACGGCGTCGGCGAGGACCTTGAGGCCCGCCTCCGCCCAGGCGGGCGTGATGTTCTCCGCCTCGTTGTGGCTGATGCCGCCCTCGCAGGGAACGAAGATCATCGCGGCGGGCACGCGGCGCGCGCAATAGACCGCGTCGTGGCCGATGCCGGTCGGCATGTCGCGCCAGAGCAGGCCGCGCGCCTTCGCGGCGTCGCGGAGGCGCGTGACGAGGGCGGGGTCGAAGGGCGTGAGCGGCGAGTGCCAGAATTCCTCGACATGGATGGCGACGCCGCGGCGGCGCGCGATCTCCATCGCGCGCTCGTGCAGCCGCTCGCCCATCCAGGCGAGACGCTCCGGGTCGCCGTGGCGCGTGTCCACGCTGAACCAGACGTGGGAGGGGACGACGTTGCAGCTGCCGGGGCTGACGGTCACGGAGCCGACCGTGCCGCGCCCGGCGCCGCCGGCGGCGAGGGCGATCTCCTCCACCGCGGCGATCAGCGGTGCCGCCGCCATCAGCGCGTCGCGGCGGTACTGCATGGCGGAGCCGCCATGCGCCTCCTCGCCCTCGACCGTCACCTCGTACCAGGTCTGGGCGAGGGCGTGGGTGACGATGCCGATTTCCTTGCCTTCGTGCTCCAGTACCGGGCCCTGTTCGATGTGCAGCTCGAAATAGGCACCGAGGCGCTGCAGATCGGTCGGGTCGGCGCTGCCCTGCCAGCCGATGCGGCGCAGCTCCTCGCCGAACACGGCGCCGGCGGCGTCGGTCTTGGCGAGGACCTCGGCCTCCGGGAAGATGCCCATCGCCACGCCGCTGCCCATCATCGGGGGCGAGAAGCGCGCGCCCTCCTCGTTGGTCCAGTTGATCAGCAGCAGCGGCGCCTCGGTCTCCGCGCCCGCCTCGTGCAGCGCGCGCATGATCTCGAGGCCGGCGAGCACGCCGAGCACGCCGTCGAACTTGCCGCCCGTCGGCTGGGTGTCGAGGTGGCTGCCGATGGCGACCGGCGGGCGCGAGGGGTCGCGGCCCTCGCGGCGGAAGACCATGTTGCCGACGCGGTCCACCGTCAGCGTGAGGCCGCAGGATTCGGCCCAGCGTTGCAGCAGGTGGCGGGCCTCGCCGTCGAGGTCGGTGAGGGTCTGGCGGTTGCAGCCGCCCTTCGGGGTGGCGCCGATCCGCGCCATCTCCATCAGGCTGTCCCAGAGTCGCGCTCCGGAGAGCGGCAGGTTGCTCGCGGCGCTCATGGCTCGGCCCTCTCGACTCCGCACCACTCGGCCAGGGTCAGGGCGATGGTCCGGGTGATGCCGTGCATGCTGTCCAGCCCGACATTCTCGTCTATGCCGTGGATGTCTTGCGCGTCGGGGCCGAAGCAGGCGACGGGGGTGCCCTGGTAGAGCACGAAATGCCGGCCATCGGTGAGGCCGGTCGCGGGGTAGTCGCGCAGGGTACCGCCGGTGGCCTCGGCGTAGTTGCGCCGGGCGAGGCGCACGATCTCCGCCTCGGTGTCGAACAGGCAGGGATCGGCCATGAAGCCCTTGAACTCCAGCTTGACCTGCGCGCCGCGCAGACGCTCGTCCCGGGACGCCTCGGCGACGATGCGCTCGATGTCGGCGCGCGTCTGCGCGGCGGTGTAGCCCATCATCACGCCGACGCGCAGGCCGATGCGGGCGCGCGTCGGGACGGAGCTGTTCCACTCGCCGCCCTCGAAGGTGCCGAGATTGACGTTGACCGGATGGTTGACGCCGCGGAAGGCGGGGTGGATGCGCTCGGCGCGGTTCATCTCCGCCTCGTAGTCCTTGAAGCGGGAGGCGATGAAGGTGGCGGCCTCGATCGCGTTGATGCCGGCCTGCATGTCGCGCACATGGGCCGGGCGGCCGCTGACCGTCACCCAGGCCCAGACGACGCCGACCTCCGCCGTGTAGAGGCCGTCCAGGCCGGGGCCGGGCTCCGGGATGATCACTGCGTCGGCCTTCGGCATGGCGAGCATGCAGGCGAGGGCGCCGTTGCCGGTGCACTCCTCCTCGATGACCGCGTGCATCTGCACTTCCGCCGCGGGCTGCAGGCCGGCGAGGCGCAGCGCCTTGAAGGCCATGCAGTAGGAGACGATGCCGGCCTTCATGTCGCCGGCACCGCGGCCGTACATGCGGCCGCCGCGGATGTCGGGCTCGAAGGGCGGCGTGGCCCACATGTCGGCGGCGCCCTCCGGCACCACGTCCACATGGCCCTGCAGGACGAGGCTGCGGCCCTTGCGCTCGCGCGGCACGTGCACGGCGACCACGTTGTCGCGTCCCTCGTAGCCGATCAGCGGCGGCGAGAAGCCGGGATGGGCGGCGAGCACGGCCGGATCGGTCGGCACGCGGCGCGGCGCGAGGCCGAGGTCCGCATAGATCCGCGCCATCTCCTCGAGCGCCGAGGCCTCCTGGCCGAGCGTCGAGGGGCAGCGGACCAGGCGCTTCAGTGTCTCCACGCCTTCCTCGCGCAGCGACTCCACGGCGTCGAGGATGGCGCGCCGCGCGCCGGGATCGAGGCTCATCGTCGTTCCTTTCGGCCGATGCTAGCCATGTGGGCGGCGAGTCCAGCCTGCGCGGGGCGGTCTGTCCAGCCGCCGCGACCTGCCGGACGCTGCGCGAGCATGGACAGGGCCGCCCCGCGGGGCCTAGCGTCGCCAGCCATGAGGACCTTCGCGCATCCGGACCAGATGCGGCATGCGCCGCGCTTCTTCCTCATGCGCGGCGAGGTCCGGCCGCATTACGAGGTGCCGGAGCGGGCGGAGGCCCTGCTCGCCGCGCTGCACCGGCTCGGCCTCGCCCCGTCCGAACCGGCGTCCGCCGCCTCGCGCGCCGCGCTGGAGACGGTGCACGCGCCGGACTACCTGGACTTCCTCGCCGGCGCCGTCGCGGACTGGAACGGCCTGGGCGGTGCCGGGCCGGAGGTGGTCGCGAATGTCCACCCCACGCCGGAGATGCTCGCCCAGGGTGGGCGGCCGCCGCAGGGCGTGGTCGGCCGCGCCGGCTGGTACACCGCCGACACCGCCTGCCCGATCGGCCCCGGCACATGGGAGGCGGCGCAGGCCGCCGCCAGTTGCGCCCTTGCCGCCGCCGCGGAGGCGGCGCAGGGCCGCAGCGCCTACGCGCTCTGCCGCCCGCCGGGCCATCATGCCTATGCGGCGCGCGCCGGCGGGCATTGCTACCTGAACAACGCCGCGCTCGCCGTGGAGGCGCTGCGCCGCGCCGGCGCCACCCGCGTGGCGACGCTCGACATCGACAGCCACCACGGCAACGGCACCCAGGGCATCTTCTGGGCGCGGGGGGATGTACTGACCGTCTCCGTCCATGCCGACCCGAACCGCTACTATCCGTGGTTCGTCGGCCATGCGGAGGAGCGCGGCGCCGGTGCCGGCGAGGGGTGCAACCTGAACCTGCCCCTCCCCATCGGCACGGGCGATGACGGCTGGCTCGCCGCGATCGAGAGCGGCATAGCCGCGATCCGCGGCTTCGGCGCCGATGCCCTGGTCGTCTCCCTCGGCTTCGATGCCTCCGAGCACGAGCCCCTTGCCGCGCTGCGCGTGACGGAGGACGGATTTGCCCGTGCCGGAGCGGCGATCCGGGCGATCGGCCTGCCGACGGCGATCGTCCAGGAGGGCGGCTACAATGTCGGGCTGATCGGCACGCTGCTTGAGCGCTTCCTGACCGGGTGGGGCGGTATCTAGCCC
>JADGHI010000374.1 GCA_019689515.1 Acetobacteraceae bacterium
CCCCCACCTCGCGCCGCGTCGCCGAGGCGCTGATGGCGGACCGGCCGCGCCCGCCGCCGCAGGAGGCCGAGCCCCCGCTGCGCGAGGCCACCCTCACCGTCTCCGAGCGCGAGCGCCTGCAGACGATGGACTTCGAGGCGATGGGCGCGGCCGAGATCGCCGAGGCGAAGCGCGAGATCCGCAAGCTCGTCCTGCCGCTCGACGAGCGCCGCACGCGCCGCTTCCGCGCCGACCCTTCCGGCCCCTCCCTGGACCTGCGTGCCACGATCCGCGCCAGCCTGCGCGAGGGTGGCGGCGAGATCCTGACCCTCGCCCGCCGCCGCCGCGTCACCCGCCCGCCGCCGCTCGTCGCGCTCTGCGACATCTCCGGCTCGATGTCGCGCTACGCGCAGATCCTGCTGCACTTCCTGCACGCGGTGACGAACGAGCGCGACCGCGTCCACACCTTCCTGTTCGGCACGCGGCTCACCAACGTCACGCGCCAGCTCCGCCACCGCGACCCGGAGGTCGCCTTCGAGCTGGTTTCGCACGTCGTCCCGGACTGGTCGGGCGGCACGCGTATCGGCGAGTCGCTCGCGCTGTTCAACCGGCTCTGGGCCCGGCGCGTGCTCGGGCAGGGCGCGGTGGTACTGCTCATCACCGACGGGCTGGACCGCGATGGCGCCAAGGGCCTCTCGGAGGCGACCGACCGGCTGCGCCGGTCCTGCCGCCGACTGATCTGGCTGAACCCGCTGTTGCGCTTTGCGGGGTTCCAGCCCAAATCCCAGGGCATCCGGGCGATGCTCCCCTACGTGGACGAGTTCCGCCCGGTGCACAACCTGGACAGCCTGCGTGCGCTGGTGGAGAGCCTCTCCGCCAAGCCGCACGCCGGCCGCGGGAGGAGGACCGCCGCATGACAACCAGCGACTCCGAGGACGTACTCGGCACCGCCGCGCAGTGGCGCGCCGCCGGCGAGACGGTGGCGCTGGCGACGGTGGTCGAGACCTGGGGCAGCTCACCGCGCCCGGCCGGCAGCCGGATGGCGGTGACGGCGAGCGGCCGGATGGCCGGAAGCGTCTCCGGCGGCTGCATCGAGGGCGCCGTGGCGGACGCCGCGAAACAGACCATGGCGACCGGCGCGCCGCAGCTCCTCGACTTCGGCATCAGCGACGAGCGCGCCTGGGAGGTCGGCCTCGCCTGCGGCGGCAAGCTCAAGGTGTTCGTGGAGAAGCTGTCGTGACGCCGGAGATTCTCGACCGGCTGCTGGCCGAGCGATCCGCCGGCCGTCCGGTCGCGCTGCTGACGCGCCTCTCGGACGGCCACCAGTGCCTCTGGCCCGACGACGCCTGCCCGGGCGCGCTCGCCGAGGCGGCCGCCGCGGCGCTGCGCGACGACCAGGCGCGCACCGTCACCCTCGACGGCGAACCCTGGTTCGTCCACCCGCACAACCCGCCGCTGCGCCTTGTCGTCGTCGGCGCCGTGCACATCGCCCAGGCGCTGGTGCCGATGGCGGCGCGGGTCGGCTTCGCTGTCACCGTCGTGGACCCGCGCCGCGCCTTCGCCACCGAGGAGCGGTTCGAGGGCGTCACCCTCTCCACCGACTGGCCCGACGAGGCGCTGGACGCGCTGCGGCCCGATGCGCGCACCGCGATCGTCACCCTCAGCCACGACCCGAAGCTCGACGATCCCGCGCTGGACCGGGCGCTGAAGAGCCCCGCCTTCTACATCGGCGCGCTCGGCAGCCGCCGCACCCACGCCAAGCGCGTCGCGCGGCTGAAGGAGATGGGCTTCGACGACGCCGCCATCGCGCGCATCCACGCGCCCATCGGCCTCGACATCGAGGCGGTGACGGCGCCCGAGATCGCGCTCTCCATCCTCGCCGAGATCGTCGCCGTGCGCCGCGGCGCCGCGCTCGCCGCACGGCGCCAGCCCTCCTCGCCGAACACCGCCGCCGCATGATCTTCGGTCCCACCCCGCTGGAGGAGGCGCGTGGCGCCATCCTCGCCCATACCGCCCGGCTGCCGGACGGAAGCGTCATCAAGAAGGGCTCCGTGCTCGACGAGGGCGCGCTGGCGGCGCTGCGCGAGGCCGGCCGGCGCGAGGTCGTCACCGCCCGCCTCGAGGCAGGCGATGTGCCGGAGGACGAAGCCGCCGCCCGCATCGCCGAGGCGCTGCACACGCCGCTCCTCGCCCGCTCCCGCGCGGCGACCGGGCGGGTCAACCTGTTCGCCGAGACGGCCGGTGTGCTCGTCGTCAACGCCGCGAAGATCAACCGCATCAACGCGGTGGACGAGGCGATCACCGTCGCGACCCTGGCGCCCTACGCGGTGGTCGAGCCGCACCAGATGGTCGCGACGGTCAAGATCATCCCCTTCGCCGTCTCCGGCACGGTGGTGCAGGTCGCCGAGGCGGTCGCGCGCACCGGCGGGCCGGCGCTGCAGGTCAAGCCCTTCCGCTCGCTCCAGGTCGGCCTGGTCTTCACCGAGCTGCCCGGCCTCAAGGAGGAAGGCGTCATGGAGGCCACGGTGGAGGCCACGCGCGCCCGGGTGGAGGCGCTGCGCGGCACGCTCCTCCCCGTCGAGCGCTGCCGGCATGAGGAGGCCGCGATCGCCGAGGCGCTGAACCGCCTCCGGCGCGCGGGCGCGGAGCTGCTGCTGATCGCCGGCGCCTCGGCGGTGACGGACCGGCGCGACATCGCCCCCGCCGCGATCCTGCGCGCGGGCGGGGCGATCGACCATCTCGGCATGCCGGTGGACCCGGGCAACCTGGTCTGCACGGGCCATATCGGCGACATCCCGACCTTCATCCTGCCCCCTTGCGCACGGAACCCGAAGCCCAGCGGCTTCGACTGGGTGCTCCAGCGCAGCTTCGCCGGCGTGCCGGTGACGCCCCGCGACATCATGGCGATGGGCGTCGGCGGGCTGCTCCCGGAGATCGAGACGCGGCCGCTGCCGCGCGCGCAGGCTCCGAAGACCCCGCCGTCGGCGACCGCGCCGCGGCGCCCGCACAGCGTCGCAGCGGTAGTGCTCGCCGCCGGCCGCTCGCGCCGCATGGCGCCGCTCAACAAGCTCCTTGTCACCGATTCGCGCGGCGTGCCCATGATCGCGCGGGTGGTGGACAACGTCCTCGCCTCCTCCGCCCGGCCGGTGATCGTCGTGACCGGGCACGAGCGCGAGCGCATCGAGGAAGCGCTGACCGGCCGCCCCGTGATCTTCGCCCATGCGGAGGACTACGCGGAGGGCCTCTCGGCCAGCCTGAAGGCCGGGCTGCGCGCCCTGCCGCCGGAAGCCGAGGGCGTGCTCGTCTGCCTCGGCGACATGCCGCTGGTCACCGCGGCGATGATTGACCGGCTGCTCGCCACCTTCGACCCGGAGGAGGGCCGCGCGATCGTCATGCCGACCTTCCGCGGCAAGCAGGGCAATCCGATGCTCTGGAGCCGCGAATTCGTGCCGGAGATGCTGACCATCACCGGCGATGTCGGCGCGCGCCACCTGGTCGGCAAGTACAAGGATCGGGTCGCCGAGGTGGAGATGGCCTCCGACGCCGTGCTGCGCGACTTCGACACGACCGACGCGCTGAAGGCCGTCCCGGGCCTCGCCGCGCCGGCACGCTGACGGAACCGGCGCCGAGGTTTCCGCTGGGCCGCTCCCCTCCCCCTTGCCGGCCTGACCGTGATCGGGCTGGCAAAGGGACAGGCTCTTCCGGGGCAGCGATTCATGCCCTGGGTATTTCCCCCCAAGGCGATGGCAGCCTAGGCGGACACCGCCGCGACCGCCCCGGCGCGTTGCCGCCGCCGCAGCCAGAGGAGCAGCGACAGGGCCACCGCCAGCGCCGGCAGCAGTGCCAGGTTGAGCCCCGCCCACCCCGCCTTGGCGTGCAGCACGCCGGAGAGGAAGGCGGTGCAGGCGGTGGTGCCGAACACGATGAAGTCGTTCGCCGCCTGCGCCCGCATCCGCTCCTCCGGCCGGTAGGCGGTGGAGAGCAGCGTCGTCGCCCCGACGAACATGAAGTTCCACCCGACGCCGAGCAGCGCGAGCGCCACGGCGAAGTGCCAGAAGCTCGCCCCGCTCAGCCCCACCACGACGCAGAGTGCGGTCATCGCGGTGCCGGCGACGATGATCCGCCCGGTCCCGAAGCGCGTGATGAGCGCCCCGGTGACGAAGCCCGGCGCGTACATCGCCACCGCATGCGCCTGGATGACCGTGGCGCTGGCGGCGAAGTCGAAGCCGCAGAACAGCGTCATCTCCACCGGCGTCGAGGTCATCACCAGGTTCATCGTGCCGAAGGCGACGAGGCCGACCACCGCCGCGGTGACGAAGGCCGGGCGTGCCAGGATCGTGCCGATCGGCGTCACTACCCGCTGCCTCGCCGGCGGCGGCGGCAACGTCACCGCCGAGAGCACGCCGAGGCAGACCAGCGGCAGCACCGCCAGCGCCAGGTAGGTGCCGACGAACAGATAGGGCGCGCCGAGATCGCGCGTGTGCTTGACCAGCTCCGGCCCGAGGAAGGCCGAGATCACCCCGCCCGCCATCACCAG
>JADGHI010000375.1 GCA_019689515.1 Acetobacteraceae bacterium
CCTCCTCGTTGGCGGGCGAGTCGAGGAACAGGATGTCGGCGCCCTCCGCCGCGAACATCTCGATCCGGGCCAGCGCCTCGTCGATGCCCTGGGTCGGCCGGCAATCCGTGCGCGCGAGGACCAGGATGCCGGATTCCTTGGCCGCCTCCACCGCCGCGCGCACCTTCATCCGCGCCTCCTCCCGCGGCAGGCAGGGCTTGCCGGCCGCGGTCAGGGCGCGCGGGGTGACCTTGTCCTCGATCAGCACGGCGGCGGCGCCGGCGCGGCCGTAGGCGCGCACCGTGCGCTGCACGTTCATGGCGTTGCCGTAGCCGTGGTCGCCATCGGCCAGCACGAGCAGGTCCGGCGCCGCGCCGCGCACCATGTTGAAGGAGTCGAACATCTCCGCGAAGGAGACCAGGTCGAGGTCCGGCCCGCCCAGGCGGCTCGCCGCCACGCAGGACCCCGACAGAAAGGCGGTGCGGAACCCGGCGGCGAAGGTGAGCTTGGCGCTCAGGCCATCCCACACCGCGGGCATCACGATGAAGCCGGGTTCGGCCAGGAGCGCGCGCAGGCGTTCGGGTGGGGTCATGAAGGCATCCTTCGAGGCGGGCGGACGAATCAGCCGGCGGGCGGCATGGTGCCGGCCAGAGGCGGCAGCTTCACCACCCGGGCGTACCAGGCCTCGAGCTTCGGATGGCCGGGGCGCCAGGGCTCATGCGGGTAGCGGAAGTCGAGATAGCCCAGCGCGCAGCCGATGGTGATCTCGCCGATGGTGGTCAGATCGCCGAGGCTGTCGGCCTCCGCCTCCAGCACGTCGAGCGCGCGGCTGACCTTGCCCTGCTGCAGCGCGATGTAGGCGCGGCGGCCCTCGTCCTGCGGCAGCGCAACCTCCCGCCGGCGCGGCTGGGTGGCGTCCAGGATGCCGTCGCCGAGCGCCTGCCGGCGCAGCGCGGTCCAGCGCGCCGGACCGTCGGCGGGGAACAGCTTCGGCGCGTCGCCGAGGCTGTCGAGGTACTCGCAGATGACCGGGCTGTCGTACAGCACGACGCCATCGTCGGTGATCAGCGTCGGCACCTTGGAGAGCGGGTTCACCGTCGCCAGCGCCGGGTCGGTGGTGGGGATGGTCCACTTCTCGATCCGGTCCTCGAGGCCGCGGGCGATCGCGCAGGCCATGACCTTGCGGACGTATGGGCTGGCGGGCGAGTAGGCGAGTTTCATGGTGATGGTGTTCCCTTCCCTCAATGCATCGGCGGAGACTGTCCTCCGCCGCGCGCGTTCCGGCAAGTCGGAGAGCGCGCCGATTCGCCCTCCCCGCCGCGACCAGCCGCCGCGGCGCGCCTGGCTCCGGCCCTATCGCAGGCAGCGGTCCCACATCGCGAAGATCTTCGCCCAGGAGTCCTCGGCAGCGAGGGTGTCGTAGACCGCGCGCTCGGGGAAGGCGAAGCCGTGCTGCGTGCCCGGGTAGATGTCTATGGCGTGCTTCACCTCGGTCTTCGCCAGGGCGGCCCGGAGAGCCGGGATAACATGGTCGGGCACGGACCGGTCGTGCTCGGCGAAGGCGTAGTAGAGCTCGCCCCGGACGCGGTCGAGCAGCAGGTGCGGCGAGTCCTCCTCGTCCGTGACGATGCCGACGCCGTAGAGCGAGGCCGCGGCCGCGATGCGATGGGGGAAGCGCGCGGCGGCCGTCGTTACGTAGCGCCCGCTCATGCAGTAGCCGACGCAGCCGACGGGCCCGGGCTTCGCCTTGTCCTGGGCGTCGAGCCAGGCGATCAGCGCGGCGGTGTCGTCCATGACCAGCGCGTTCGTCAGGTGGTTCATCGCCGCGCGGATCACCGCGGACATCGCGTCGTTGCGGCGCGGAACGTCGAAGCGAATCAGGCCCAGCCGGTAGTACATGTCGGGCAGCACGCAGACATAGCCCGCCCTGGCGATGCGCCGCGCCATGTTGCGCAGCTCCTCGCGGATGCCGGGCGCGTCCATGTAGAGAATGATGCCGGGCCAGGGCCCGGGCCCGTCCGGATGGACGGCGAAGCTCGGCATGACGCCGTGCCCGGTGGTGACGGCGACCTCTCTCTCGATCATGGACGGCTCCCTCCCTTCCCGAGCCCGGCACGACGGCGAGCCCGGCAGCCTAGCCCGACGGCCGGTTGACGGAACAGCGGCCGGCCGTGGTCCGGCGGATGCCGTGGTCCGGGCCGCGCTTCGGCCCGGATCGCCCCGCGCCTATCCGCGCTGCCCTATTGTGGCGGCGGCGGGGCGCAGTTCCTGCGCCCGCGGGAAGCGCGTCCAGCCCGGGACCTGCGCCGCGAGGTTCACCTCGCGCCACTTCGGGTGCCGGGGCGGGCGCAGGAACTCGTCGAAGCGGCCGAAGAACGCTTCGACGAAGCGCGCCACCTTGCGGTACCGGTCCGTGCCCGGCCGCCAGGCATAGACCGCCATGACCGCGCCGACCGCGATCGTCTCCACCCCCGCCTCGCCCTCCGGCACGAGGTTCGGGTACTGCGCATGGCCGAGCTGGCCCGGCAAGTAGGTCGCGAGCAGCTCCGGCGTCATCTCCACCGGCAGGAAATGCAGCCCGCTGCCGGGGCCGTCGAGCGAGGAGAACAGCCGCGCCGGCTTGCCCGCGACATAGACCAGCGCCGCGATCTCGCCCCGGCGCAGGCGCTCAAGCGCGACGTCCTGCACGTCGTGGGTGAACCGCACCGGGATGCCGAGCGAGCCGAACAGGAGCGAGGCCGTCATCGCCGTGCCGCTGCCCTGCACGTCCACGTTCACGGGCTTCCCCGCCAGGTCCCGCAGCCGCTCGACGTCACGGCCGGCGAGCACGTGGACCTCCTCGTCGTAGAGCTTGGCGATGTACTGGATCATCTGCTCGACGCCCGGGAACATGCGCTCCCGGCGGACGAAGGCGAGGACGTCGGACTGCACGATGCCGATGTCCACGCCGCGCAGGTACATCACGTCGGCGAGGTTGCGCACCGAGCCCTTGCCGATGATCGGCAGCACGCGCAGCCGGTCGCCGTCGTCGAGAACCGAGGCGAGGTCGGCGGCGATGCGGATATAGGTCCCGTCCACGCCGCCGGAGATGATGCCGACGGTCCCCGCATTCGCGCGCGCCGTCATGGTGGCCGGCGAGTCGGCCGGCTGTCCGGGGACCGCCTGCGCCAATGCGCGCCCGGCGAGGCCCGCGGAGGCGGCCGCGGCCGCCCCGGCGGCGATGACGCCCGCGCCGAGCAGGCCGCGCCGCGTCGTCGAGCTGCTGCTGTCCATCCTTCCCTCCCTCCCGCGGGGTGGTTCATGGCTGGGCCGCAACCGCGGCGCGCTCACTCGCCCTCCCCTTGCCCGAGGCGGCGGAGCATGGCGGTGGCGGCGGGATCGCCGAGCGCGGCGGCACGCCGGTACCAGGCCGCCGCGGCGGCGGGATCGGGCCGGATCTCGAGCGCCCCGATCACGCGGAGCACGGCCGGGTCGTAGGTCCGCCCCGCGGCCACCGCGGCCGAGGCGCTCCCTGCATTCGCCGCACGCTCATAGAGCAAGCGTGCCGCCGACACGTCGCCAAGCGCCAGCATCTCGTCGCCCCGGCGGATGAGGGCCTGGAGCATCGCCGGCGACAGGGACGCGGTGGCGAGGGGGGCCTGGGGGCGCCTCGGCTCGGGCGCCGCTGCGGATGGCGTCGGCGCCGGATCGGCGGCGTCCTGGGGAGCCGCGGAAACCGCGGGCGGCGCGACGGCCGAAGGTGGCGGTGCCGTCGGGGGTTCCGGCGCCGACGCGGCTGACGCTGGCAGCGCCGGCTGGAGTGGCTCCGTGCCTTGCGCCTCGGTTGCTGTCCGAGGCTCGGAGATGCGGTCGGGCGGTTGGTCGGCTGTCTCCTCGGGCCCCGGGGCGATTTCGGGCCGGGCAGGGTCGTCCATGGTAACGCCGGATGGCTCGGTCGTCGGAGCGACCATGGCCGGCGCGGCTGACTCACTCACGTCTTGCGAAGAGGGCGGCGGATCCTCGGCGAATGACGCGGCCGCCTCGGGGAGCACGCTCGTGGACGCCGTGGGCGCCTCCGCCGCGACGGCGGAAGGCACGGGATCCCGGCTCGGCATGGCATCTACGGGCGACGCTGCGAGGGCCGCATCTCCGGTGACGTCCGCAGCACCGGGCGCCGATTGCGACCCGCCGTCCTCTGCCGGCCCGGTGCCACCGCCGCCCGGCACCGACGCAGCAACTGCCGTGTCCAGCGGAGCCGGAGCTGCGGCGGGTTCCAAGGGCGGTCCGAAGCCAGCCGCATCGCTGGCCACAGCAGAAGCACCGTCTCCGCTGATGTTCTCCGGGGGAGATGTCTCGTCGCGTCCCGGCACGGGGATCGCGGCCTCAGCCACCATCGCAACGCCAGGTCCAGCGGTCCGGCTGGAGAGGGGGACGGAGGGTTCGGGCGCGGGACTCGGCTCAGCAGCCACGGTGGGCGGCGAGGCTGCGGCATCGTCCGATGTGGCGGGCGGCAGGGGCTGTCTCTATACACATCAC
>JADGHI010000376.1 GCA_019689515.1 Acetobacteraceae bacterium
ACACGGGGCAGGGGGGCGGGCTGCGCCGCCGATTCCGGGCCGGGCGATCCCAGATCACGCCTCGGGCGCGTCCGGGGGACCGGCTGGTGCCGGAGCGTCCGAGAGATCCTCGTAGAGCCTGCGCGCCTCAGGCGCCGGGCCGCGCCGTTCCGCCAGGGCGAGGACCCGCCAGATCCGCACCGGCGTCCGCGGCCCGAATGCGAAGGTCAGCACGTCTCCCGGGCGCAGCCGGGCATGCGGCTTGTCGGTCGGCTGACGGTTGATGCGCACGCTGCCCTGCGTGACGAGCCGGGCGCAGAGCGCGCGGGTCTTTGCCACCCGCGCGCACCAAAGCCACTTGTCAAGCCTCTGCCAGTCGCGGTCCTCGACGCCGCCGCCGCTCACTGCGCCTTGCGCAGCTTCAGGGTGGCGAGGATGGCGAAGGGCGATTCCGGCTTCGGCGCCGAGACGACCGGCACCGGCACTGGCTCACCCCGGCGGTCCGGCCGCTGCGGCCGGGGCGACCGGCGCGGGCCGCGGCCGCCGCGGGGGTGGGGGGGGGGGGGCGGCCGTTGCTGATCCTGCTGCGGGCGCGGCGGACGCCCCTCGCCGGCCGCCCCGGCGGCCTGGTCGCGGCGCGGACCGCCGCCTCCGCTCCCGCCGGCATGAGCCGGCGCAGGGCCGCCACCGTGGCGGCGCCGTTCGCCCTTGCCGCCGCGGCGATCCGCCTCGGCCTCGCCGGACCCGGCGCCAGCACCGGCCGCTGCCGGCTCGCCTGCCGCTCGTCCGGGGCGCCGCTGATGCGCTGCGGCACCGCCGCGCGCGTGCTGGGCCCCGCCACGCCCGGCCCCGGCGGGCGGGCGCGGCACATGGCCGACCCGCGGCGGCGTCGGCGGGCCGTAGTGCCCTTCCGGCAGCTCGCCGCCCGGCAGCAGGCGGAAGCCCAGCGCCTCGAGCACCGCCGGCAGCATGTCCGCCTTGACGCCGAGCCGGCTCGCCAGGTCTGGCGGCAGCATCGCCGGCGCGCGGCGGGTGAGGTAGCCGAGCTCCGCCGCCACCCGCTCCGCCACGTCGAGGCGCAGCAGCACCGGGCCGGCGGGCATCCATCCGACCACCGCCTCGTATCCCGGTGGCCAGGCGGCGACGAGCGCGGTCGGGCTGCCCGGCGGCGGCTCGCCCTCGGCGGGCGGCGCGGCGATCGAGACCAGCCCCGGCGGCGGCAGGGGCGGCGTCTCGATGCCCTGGGACAGCGCCCAGAGCTGCCCGCGCAGCGCCATCGCCCGCGGCCGCAGCGCCTCCGGCAGGTAGAGCGAGAAGCGGCCGGCGCGCACGCCGATCGCCTTCAGGCGCTGGCGCAGCTCGGGCGTGATGACGCCCTCCGTCGCGCCGGGCACCATGCCGAGCGCCTCGCGCAGCCGGAAGGCCGGGCCGCGCAGCGCGCCGTCCTCCTCCGCCTTCTTCTCGACGGCTTCGAGCGCGCCGAACTCGCGCTTGATCATCCCTTCGAGCCAGGCGGCGATGCGCGCGCGGATGCGCTCGCGTTGGGCGCCGTCGAGGAACTCGGAGGGCAGCACCTCGACCTGCGGCTTCAGCGGCTCCGGCCCGGGCCTGAGGCGCGCCACGGGGGCGGTGTCGCCGAGGCCGGGCGGCGCGTTGATCGCCGGGTTGTAGGTCCAGGTGACCGTGTGGTCGGGCTGCAGGTTGAAGGCGTGGTCCTTCGACTGCTCGAGCACGGTCACGCGGCGCGGGATCTCGTCGCGCAGCGCGCGGCGGGCGGCGCGCAGCACCACGCGCTTCTCGTCCTCGTCGCCGCTCGCGCCGAGCTCGGGCTCGAAGTCGAAGCCGCGCACGCGGCCGACCGGATGGCCCTCCACCACCACCTCGCCGCGGCGGGTGACGGCGGAGAGCAGGTCCTCCTCCGTCTCGTCGAGGCGGCGCATCAGGTGGGCGGCGCGGCGATCCACGAAGCGCGCCGTCAGCACCTCGTGCAGCGCGTCGGACAGCGCGTCCTCGACGCGCCGTGCCTCGGCCTGGAAATGCGCCGCATCCGGCACCCAGTCGGCGCGCGAGGCGACGTAGGTCCACACCCGGATCGAAGCGAGCCGCGCCATCAGCGTGTCGAGGTCGCCGTCGGTGCGGTCGAGCTGGGCGATCTGGTCCGCCACCCAGTCCTGCGGCAGCCGGCCCTCGAGCGCCAGGTGGCCGAACACCCGCCCGCAGAACGCGGTGTGGCTGTCGTCGGCGAGCTTGCGGTAGTCCGGGATCTGGCACGCCTCCCACAGCAGGCGCACGCGCTCGCGCCCCTTGGCGAGGTCGCGCACCACCGGGTCGCGGGCGAGCGCGGCGAGCACCAGGTAGTCCGTCGCGTCGTTGCCGCGCGTCAGGCCGGGCTGCGGCGGCAGGGCGATGAGGCTCGCGAGCAGCGGGTCAATGCCGCTGAAGTCGAGGTCGGAATTGCGCCAGGCGAGCGCGGTCAGCGGCTCGAAATTGTGCCGCTCGATCTTGTCCACCACGTCGTCGGGCAGGGCGGGGCACTCGGCGGTGGTGCCGAAGGTGCCGTCGCGCATGCCGCGCCCGGCGCGGCCGGCGATCTGCGCCAGCTCCTGCGGGGTGAGCTGGCGGTTCTGCCGCCCGTCGAACTTGGTGAGCGAGGCGAAGGCCACATGGTCCACGTCCATGTTGAGGCCCATGCCGATCGCGTCGGTCGCGACCAGGAAGTCCACCTCGCGGTTCTGGTAGAGCGCGACCTGGGCGTTGCGGGTGCGCGGGCTGAGCCGGCCCATCACCACCGCGCAGCCGCCGCGGCGGCGGCGGATCGCCTCCGCGATCGCATAGACCTCGGCGGCGCTGAAGGCGACGACGGCCGAGCGCGGCGGCAGGCGCGTCAGCTTGACCGGGCCGGCATAGGTGAGCTGCGAGAGGCGCGGGCGCGTCTCGATCTCCGCCTGCGGCACGAGGCGGCGCAGCAGCGGCGCGATCGTCTCGGCGCCGAGGAACATGGTCTCCACCAGGCCGCGCGCGTTGAGCAGCCGGTCGGTGAAGACATGGCCGCGGTCCGGGTCGGCGCAGAGCTGGATCTCGTCCACCGCGAGGAACTCGACCGGCCGGTCGAGCGGCATCGCCTCGACCGTGCAGGCGAACCACTTGGCTTCCGGCGGGACGATCTTCTCCTCGCCGGTGATCAGCGCGACGTGGCGCTCGCCCTTGGCGGCGACCATGCGGTCGTAATTCTCGCGCGCGAGCAGGCGCAGCGGGAATCCGATGATGCCGGAGGCGTGCGCGAGCAGACGCGTGATGGCGAGGTGCGTCTTGCCCGTGTTGGTCGGGCCGAGGACGGCGCGGACCCTTGGTTCGAACATGCGTGGGCGTGGTCCGAGGGGGCGGAGGCGCATTGTCTGACGTGGACCGGCGGGTTTTGCAACCGCGCGCCGGGTCCGGCAGGCTGGGCGCCCGTCCGCCCGCCCCGCTGCAGTGCCGTTCCGGTCCCGTGAAATCCACCGCCGCCTCCGCCGCGTTCCGCTTCGCCGCGCTCTATGCCGCGCAGTTCTTCGCCGTGGGCGTGATGCTGCCCTTCCTGCCGCCAATCCTGACCGAGGCGGGCCTCTCGGCCTCCGAGGTGGCGGCGGTCATGGCGGCCGGCTCGGCGGTGCGGCTGGTGGCGGGGCCGCTCGGCGGGCGCGCGGCGGACGCGCTGGGCGATGCGCGCGTGGTCCTGGTGGCGGGCGCCGCGGCGGCGGCGGTCACGGCCTGCGGCTTCGGCCTGGCGGCGGGCTTCGCGGCGATGCTGGCGGTCAACCTCCTGCACAGCGCGGCGATGGCGCAGGTCATTCCGTTGACCGATGCCCTGGCGCTCGGCGCCGCGCGAGGGGGCGGCGGGTTCGACTACGGGCGGGTCCGCGCGGCGGGGTCTGTGAGCTTCATCCTCGCCGCCACGCTGGCCGGGTGGATGGCGGAGCGACTCGGGCTGGTCTCGGTGGTGTGGCTGTTCGTGGGGGCGCTGGCGGCGAGCGCGCTGTTCGGGGCGCGGCTGCCGGCGCCGGCGGAGGGTGGGAGCGGCCGGGTGCGCGGCAGCAGGGGCGTCGGCTTCCGCGCTCCGCTGCGCCTGCCGGCCTTCCGGTTGTTGCTGCTGCTCTCCGCGCTGATCCAGGGCAGTCACGCGCTGTATTACGGCTTCGGCTCGATCCACTGGGCGGCAGCGGGGCACTCGGCGACGGTGATCGGCCTGCTCTGGGCTGAGGGCGTGGTAGCGGAGGTCGCGCTGTTCCTTTGGGGGCGAGGGCTGGCGGACCGGCTGGGGCCGGTCGGGCTGTCGCTGCTCGCGGCCGGCGCGGGCGTGCTGCGCTGGGCGGTGACGGCGGAGACCACCGCGCTGCCGGCCCTGGCCGCGGTTCAGCTTCTGCACGCCGCGACCTTCGGCGCGCAGCACCTGGCGGCGATGGGCGTGCTGATGCGAGTCGTGGCGCCCCCCCTTGGGGGCCCGGCGCGGACCCGGCATTGGCGGGGTGGTTTAAA
>JADGHI010000377.1 GCA_019689515.1 Acetobacteraceae bacterium
GGCATGGAGGGCGGGCGCGCCCGGACGGTCTGGATCGAGCGCCAGATCCTCGCCCGCAAGCTGCTCCGACTGGGCGAGCCGCGCGCCGCCTACGAGGTCGCCGCCGGCCACGGCCAGACGGCGCCTGGCGAGCCGCGCCAGGAGGCCGAGTTCCTTGCCGGCTTCATCGCCCTGCGGCAGCTCCGCGACCCGGCACGCGCCCTGCGGCATTTCGAGGCGGTCGCCGAGGGCAGCCGCTCGACCATCACCCGCGCCCGCAGCGCCTACTGGGCGGGCCGTACCCACGCCGCCCGCGGCGACGAGGCCCGCGCGCGCGAGCGCTACGCCGCCGCCGCCGCCTTCGCGACCACCTATTACGGCCAGCTCGCCGCCCTCGAGCTGGGCGAGGATGCGGCGCGCCTCGCCGCCCGAATCGCCGCCGTGCCGACGCCCTCGGTCAGTGCCGAGCAGGTGCGGGCCTTCGCCGCGAAGGAGCTGGCGCGGGCCGTGCTGACGCTGGCCGATCTCGGCGAGAAGCGCCGCGCCCGCACCTTCATCCTGCGGCTGCGCGAGACCGCCGCGGAGCCGGCCGAGCAGGTGCTGGCGGCGCGCCTCGCCATCGAGATCGGCCGGCCCGACCACGCCGTCTGGGTGGCGCGCCGCGCCGGGGCGGAGGGCATCGTCCTCCTCGCCGAAGGCTGGCCGACGCCCTACACGCCGCCCGTCTCCTCGCCGGAGGCCGCCGTGATCCACGCGATCACGCGGCAGGAGAGCAATTTTGACACCGAGGCGGTTTCCGGCTCCAACGCGCGTGGCCTGATGCAGCTCCTGCCGAGCACCGCGGCGCAGGTCGCGCGCCGCCTCGGCGTGCCGCATGCGCTGCCCATGCTCACCGCGAACCCGATGCACAACATGCGCCTCGGCGCCGCCTATCTGGACGAGATGCTGGCACGCTACGACGGCGCCCTGCCGCTCGCCGCGGCGGCCTACAACGCCGGCCCGCGGCGGGTGGACGAATGGATCGCCACCTATGGCGACCCCCGCAGCGGGGGTGCGGTGCACATGCTCGACTGGATCGAGCTGATCCCCTTCTCCGAGACGCGCAACTACGTCCAGCGGGTGATCGAGAATGTCGTGGTGTACCGCGCCCGGGACCCGGCGACAGCCGCCGCCGGACTGGAACATCCGCTCGCGCGCTGGCTGAGGGAACCGTCGTGACCGTGACCGCTCCCTCGGCGTTGCCGGCGCCGCGTTGCATCCGGTTCTCCGCGCGCGACGGCCTTCCGCTCTCCGCCGCCGAGTGGTGGGACCAGGCCGGCGCCGCGCATGGCCGCACCCCGCTCCTCTGCCTGCCCGGCATCTGCCGCACCGCGATGGACTACCAGGCGCTCGCCGCGCGCCACATGGGCGAGCGGCGCGTCGTCGCGCTCGACTACCCCGGCCATGGCGAGAGCGCGCGTGCCGATGACCCCGCGCGCTACGCCCCCGAGAACATCATCCACGACGTGCTGGACGCGATGGCCGCGCTGCATGTCCACCGCGCCGTGGTGGTCGGCACCAGCTTCGGCGGGCTGATGGCGATGGCGATCGCGGCGGCGCGTCCCGCCGCCCTCGCCGCCGTGGTGCTGAACGACATCGGCCCGCGGATCGAGGCCGAGGGGCGCGAGTTCATCCGCGACTTCGTGGCCCGCGACCCGGCCCTCGCCACGCTGGACGACGCAGCCGACTACCTGCGACGGACGCTGCCGCCGCTCGGCATTGCCGACACGGCGGGCTGGCGGCGCCTCGCCGAGCTCACCTACGCCCGCGGCGGGGACGGGCGCTGGCACCCGCGCTGGGACACGCGGCTCGCGGAGGTCATCCTCGGCACCGATCCACCCGAGTTCTGGCCCTATTTCGGCGCGCTCGCCCATGTGCCCCTGCTGCTCGTCTGGGGCCAGGCGAGCCAGATCCTCTCGGCGAGCACGGTGCAGCGGATGCGGCAGATGCACCCGGACATGGCGCTGCTCTCGCTGCCCGGCGTCGGCCATGTGCCGATCCTCGACGAGCCGGACACGGCCGCGCAGCTCGACGCCTTCCTGCGCACCGCGGTGCCGTGAGCATCGAGGCGGTCCCCCCGGAGCGCCCCGGCGTCACGCCGGCCTTCCTCGTCGCCACCATGGGCGGCATCGGCCTCGTCCGCGTCTTCCCGGGCACCTGGGGCGCGATGCTGGTGCTCCCGGCCGTGCTGCTCGGACCCCTGCCCTGCCTCCTGCTCGGCCTGGTGGTGGCGGCGATCGGCTGGTGGGCGGCGCACCAGGCGCTGCGCGAGCGCCCCGGCGTGGCCGATCCGGGCTGGATCGTGGTGGACGAGGGCGCGGGGCAGCTCATCGCGCTCGCCGGCCTGCCGCTCGATCCCAATGCCACCGGGCTGATCATGGCCTTCGCCCTGTTCCGCGCGCTCGACATCCTCAAGCCCGGCCCGGTCGGCTGGGCCGACCGCATGGGCGGCGCGTTCGGCGTGATGCTCGACGACCTCGTCGCCGGCGTGATCGCCGCCGTGGGGCTGATGCTGTTCCACCGCTACTGGCCGGGAGTGCTGAACTGATGACGCCGCTGCTCTCCGCGACGACGCTCGACGAGGCCCGCGCGCTGCTCGCCGCGATGGAGGCGCGGGGGCTCACCCTGGCCACCGCCGAGAGCTGCACCGGCGGCCTGATCGCCGCGGCGCTGACGGCGATCGCGGGCAGCTCCGCCGTGGTGGCGGGCGGCTTCGTCACCTACTCGAACGCGATGAAGACCCGCATGGTCGGCGTGCCGGAGGAGATGCTGCGCCGCGTCGGCGCCGTCAGCGAGGAGGTTGCGCGCGCCATGGCCAAAGGCGCGCTGCGCGAGACCGGCGCCGACCTGGCGCTGAGCTGCACCGGCATCGCCGGGCCGGGCGGCGCGACGCCGGGCAAGCCGGTCGGGCTGGTGTTCATCGGCGCGGCGCGGCGCGGCGGCGAGACCCGCGTGGAGCGCCACGTCTTCCCCGGCGACCGCGCCGCGGTGCGCGCAGCGACGGTGGATGCGGCCCTCGCCCTGGCGCGGCGGCTGCTGGCCTCGTCCTAGCCCCTTGCCGGCCTGACAAGGGGTCAGGCTTTTCCACGGCGGCGCTTCGCGCCCCCCGGCTGGAAACACGGGGGATCGCGGCATGGCCAGCCCAAGGTTGCCGCCTCCGCCGCTTTCCCCTATAGGCCCCGCTCCGCCCCGGCGGCCGGTCGGCATCGGCCGCCCCGAATTCCGCGAGCTCTCCCGATGAAGCCGAACACTCACCCCGACTACCACGAGATCACCGTCATCATGACCGACGGGACCACCTTCACGACGCGGTCCTGCTACGGCCAGCCGGGTGACACGCTTCGGCTCGACATCGATCCGAAGTCGCACCCGGCCTGGACCGGTCAGCAGCGGGTGGTGCTCGACACCGGCGGACAGATCGCCAAGTTCAACAAGCGCTTCGCCGGCATCGGCACCCGCAAGAAGGGCTGAGCGCGACCGCGCAGCCGTCCGCGGCGCCGCTGCGCCGCGGGCGGCGAAGCGGCGATCCGACCGACCGCGATCCGTTCCTGGCGCGCGCCGTCCCCTTGAACCGGGGGGCGGCGCTCACCAATTGCGGAGCGTCGGCGGTGCCCGATTGGGGCCGCCGGCGCGGACCGGATCGGGTCGCCCGCATGGGGATCTCCGGGGGCACCGCCCGGCCGGGACGCAAACCGCAACGAACCTTGCTTCCCGAAGGAGGTTCCCTGTGAACGCGTTCGACTTCTCGCCCCTGTTCCGCACCGCGATCGGCTTCGACCGGCTTGTTCGCCAGCTCGACATGGCGCGCCTGTCGGAGGCCTCGAGCGGCTATCCGCCCTACAACATCGAGAAGACCGGCGAGGACACCTACGTCCTCACCATGGCTGTCGCCGGTTTCGGCCCCAACGACCTTGAGGTGACGGCGCGCGAGAACACGCTGACCGTCGCCGGCAAGGCGTCGCAGTCGGACGAGGGCCGCAGCTTCCTGTACCGCGGCATCGCAGGCCGCGCCTTTGAGCGCCGCTTCGTTCTCGCCGACCACATCGTGGTCAAGGGCGCGCGGCTTGAGAACGGGCTCCTCCACATCGAGCTTGAGCGCGTGGTGCCCGAGGCGCTGAAGCCGCGCCGCATCGAGATCCAGGCCGGCGCGCCGCAGGCCCGCCCGGCGCTGGCCAACGACCAGCAGGCCGCGCCACAGGCCCAGGCGGCCTAACGAACTAACGAACGGGCAATGACGGGCCGGCGGGTCGCACCGCCGGCCCTTTTTGCGTCTTTGCGTCCAGGCCCGCCGCGGGGCTCAGCCCACGCCCACGATCCGGTAGTCGTATTCGCGCCCGTCGGGCTCGGTGATCGAGACATACTCGCCCGGGCGCATCGTGCCGGGCGTGTGGAAGAGCTGCTGGAGTGGCGCATCGGAGAGGTCCGCGGTGCCCCGCCCCGCCCCCCCTCCGCCACCGGGGGCCGTGGCG
>JADGHI010000378.1 GCA_019689515.1 Acetobacteraceae bacterium
GTGACGGGATCGAGCGGGGGGCGGGCAGCATTCATGTCGATGGCAGTCCGGGGCGGGTGCGCTTCGAGCGGGCAGCAGTCCGGGCGCACCCTAGCGGCCCGGCCGCCGATCGCGAAGGTGCCAGGAGCACGTTGACGCATCGCCGCTCAGCTCGCAGCTTAGGTGCCGAACAGGGGACCAGATGCGATGCGTGCCTACGAGAACCAGCTCTCCGACAACCGCCCGATCCGGCGCTCGCGCGACGAGAAGCGGCGCCAGCTCGCCGAGCTGCGGCAGGTGCTCGCGGGCATGAAGTCGCACGCCTCCCCGGCGTTGCGCGCCTCCATCACGGCCAAGATCGCGGCCCTGGAAGCCGAGCTGGGCGAGCAGAAGCGCTGAGGACGGACGGGGGCGCGGAGCTCACCCGGAAGGCGGCCGGAAGGCCAGACGCTGCTGCTCGAGGAATTCGAGCCGTGCGGCGAGGTCGTCCGGCCGGCAGAGCAGCAGGCCGGCGAGGCCGAGGCCGACACGTCGCCCGCCGGGGGACAGGGCGACGCCGGGCTCGGCACTCTCGATCTCGAGGTCGATGGCGTCGAGGCCCGCCGGGACGTCGAGCACCAGCGTGAACCGCGTCCCTGCCTCGGCGAGCAGCCGGCGCTCCGGCCCATGCGGACCGAGGCGCAGCCGCACCGGCAGATCGTGCGGCGGCGCGATGCAGTCGAGCTGCAGGCGCATCGGCACGGCGATCGGCGCATCGAGCGGAACCCGCAGGCGCGCGAGCCCGGGGCGGGTCCATACCCCCCAGGACTCCAGCGGATGCCAGCCCAGGCCGAGGCGCACCACATCCGCGAGGGCCATGTCCGTGCTCGGCACCGGCTCGCCGAGCAGCCGCAGCGCCAGCACGCGGCCGGGCCGCAACGTCAGGCTGCCCGTGATGCCCTCGGCGACCGGGGGGACGGCGCGCAGCGCGGCGAGGATCTGATCCTTCACCTCCCCCCAGCTGCGCAGCCGCACGCGCGCGGCGATGCGCGCCTCCGCCGCCATGCGCGCGACCGGGTCGAAGATCAGCGTCTCGAGCTTCGCGACGAGGTCATCGAGATCGCCGGGCGCGAAGAACACCGCGCCCTCCCCGCCCGCTTCGACGAGCGCGGAATGACGCGGCACCAGCGGCACCCGGCCGAAGGCCAGGCTCTCGGTGACCGGCAGGCCCCAGCCCTCGTAGTGGCTGTTGTAGATGGTGAACAGGCAGCGCTGGTACAGTGCGACGAGCGCACTGTCCGGGATGCCGTGCTGGATGGTCACGCGCTGCGCAAGTTCCGGCGACTCGGCCAGCAAGGTGAGCGCCGGCTCCGCCAACCAGCCGGGCTTGCCGACGCAGAGCAGGCGCGGCACCGCGGCTGCGCCGTGGCGGGCGATCAGCGCGCGCCAGGCGCGGAAGACCAGCAGATGGTCCTTGCGTGACTCGATCGTGCCGACGAACAGCACGAAGGGCTCGCCCGTCGCCGGCAGGCGCGAAGCGACTTGCGCCGTCGCCGCTGCGCTCTCCGCCGCGCCCAGCGCGGGGCGAGGGTCGGCGTCGAGCGGAATCACCGTCGCCGGCAGGTCGAGCCCCGGCAGCAACGCCGCGATCTGGCGCCGGACATCCGCGAGGGTGCAGCGCGAATTGCAGAGCAGCGCGTCCGCATGCAGCGCGAGCGAGGCGAACCACTGGGCGAATTCGCGCACCAGCCCGGCGGCGCAGTGCTCCGGCACGATCAGCGGGATGCAGTCGTGCACGAAGGGCACGTAGCGCATTCCGAAGCGCACCTTGGCGTCGCGCACGCGGAGGAAGTAGTCGCGAATCCACCAGGACGTGCCGAGGTTGCACAGCACCGCCCCCGGCGCGAAGGCAAGCTCGGGCGCCGTGGCAAGCGCGTCGCGCAGCTCGGCCAGCGCCGCCTGCCAGACCAGGTCACGAGGGTCGGCACCACTGCGGGACAGGCGCCAGAGATCGAGGAACAGGGCGGAATCGATCGCCCGCCAGACACCGTGCTCCTGGTCGAAAGCCGCGACCGCGACCGGCTCCTCCGCTTCGGCGTCGATCAGGGCCTGGGCGATCACGTTGAGCTGGACGCGCTGGATTCCCGTCGGCGCGCGGTTATCGGCGAAATAGGCGAACAGGTCGGAGGCGTCGAAGACGAAGCGGGCGCCGACCGCGCCGCCTGCACGGGCAACGTGCTTCGCCTCGCCCGTAAGAGTGGGCGCGCCATGGGAGGGCGCCGCAATGGCGTCGGCCCTGCCCTCGCCAAGGGCCGCCAGGGCCCCCGCAAGCTGCTGCTCGACCGCAGCGGCTTCTGGCCTCCCCGCGGTGAGTGCGGCTGCCTCCCGATATTCGCGGACCGCGGCGGGGAGGTCGCCAGCAGCGGCGAGGCAGTCGCCGAGCGCGAGGCGTGCGCGCCAGTCCTCCGGCCGTTCCGCCAGCACGGCGCGCCACGCCGCGATGGCCGCGCTCCACAGGCCCGAGGCAGCAAGCTGCGCTGCCACCGCCGCGCCATCGGGCGCGGAGGCGTCGGTAGGGCGCGGCGCCGAGGGCCGCTTGTCCATCAGGCCGTGCCGCAGCTCATTGCGGCCATTTCACGCCCACCTTCGCATAGACCTCGCGCAGCCGCTGGTGGTAGCGCTCGGCACCGAACTGTGCCGCCTGCTGAGGCCCCGCCTGGGAGAGGCGGCCGCGCAGCTCCGGGTCGGAGTCGAGCGCGCGGATCGCCTGGGCCATGTCGCGCACGTCATAGGGATCGACCTGCAGTGCGGCGTTGCCCACGACCTCCGGCATGGAGGCGGTGTTGGAGGTCATCACCGGCGTCCCGAGGGTCATCGCCTCCAGCGCCGGCAGGCCGAAGCCCTCGTAGAGGGAGGGGAACAGCACCGCCTTGGCGCCGCGGATCAGGCTGACGAGCAACGGGAAGGGCGCGTAGTCCACCTGCATGATCCGCTGCTTCGTCATAGTGCGGTCGCCACGCGTCAGCAGGTACTGGATGTGGTTGTTGTCCACGACCAGCCGCAGCTCCTGGCGCGACTTCCAGGCCTTCTTGCCGAGGATGATCAGCGGATCCTCGACGCCGGATGCGAGGTAGGCCTCGATCAGGCGGCCGACGTTCTTCTTCGGCTCGATCGCGCCGAAGAACAGGAAGTACCGCTTGTATTCGAGGCCGAAGCTGCCCGCGACCTCCGTCTTCACCTCGTCGAGCGGCTTGTTGGCGTATTTCGCCGGAATCTCGACGGTCTGGTAGGTATTGGTGACCTTCTCCTCCGGCACGCCGAGCAGGTTGATGATGTCGCGCCGCGAGCACTCGGAGACGGTCACGATGTGGTCGGCGCGGCGTGCGATCTGGCGTGCCAGGCGGAAATAGACCCGCTTGTTGTCCAGCGTGGTGTAGGGCAGGCGAAGCGGCACCAGATCGTGCATCGTATAGATGTTTCGCGCCCCGGCCACCTTGAGCGCGAGCGGATAGGTCCAGTGCATGACCTGCGGCGGGGAGCGGAAATGCACATTCATCCGGGTGCGGTAGATCCGGAAATGCAGCTGCGAAGTCAGGAACAGGTTCTGCACGTTCCAGAGGTGATCGAAATGCGGCAGCCGGCTCTGGAATTGCGCGCTGATCACCCGCCCGGTCACCGGAACCTGGGTCGCGATCTCGCCAAAGGGTGTGCTCAGGGCGCGGCGGATCGTGTGCAGGATGCGCTGGAGCTTCGAGGGTCGTCCGACCAGAGGGTCGAAGAACGCGATCTCCCGGATCAGCGAATTCATCGCGACGGTCGAGCCGCGGGTGCCATAGAGCACCCCGACTTCGGCACCGATATCACGGAGCGCAAAGGAGAGATTGCGGGCATAAGTGGCTACCCCGGTCCCCTGCTCGAGCGCCAGGTTGTAGCCGTCGATGTAGATGCGGGGGCGCCGATTCTGGTCGCGGCTGGAAGAGAAGAACAATGGCCCGGGTCCGATCTCGTTGCGCAGGCGCAAGCGAGCCTCAGGGGCTGCGCCGTGCCGTGAGTGGACCGCAACCTGTCGGTTGTGTGGGACGGCGTCAAGCGCGTTCAGCGCGAGGTCGCGGCCGGACGCCGCCCCAGGGAATCCGGGCGAATCCGGTAGCTGCGCGAACAGCGGGAGCCCCGGCCCGATGGCCGGCAGGCCATCAGGGGTTGGTCCCGAGGCTTCGCTGCAAGGAGCCCAGTGGTGCACGACGGGGCCCTGCCACCGGCACCGGGCCGACCGGACGCCGGGGACAATCCCGGCATGGAGCAGCCGGCGGCTGGACCTGGGGCACCGGCCGTGATCGGCTCCGCTCAGGAGCCAGCCGAGCGGCGTGGCACGAGAACAGATGGGTGGGCCGACAACAATCGGCAGCGCCCGATGGCGCAGCGGAAGGGGAGCAGAGGATGAACCGGATCGACCTCGCGGGCCGGGTGGCGGTGGTGACGGGCGGGGCGCGCGGGATCGGCTATGCGGTGGCGGAGCG
>JADGHI010000379.1 GCA_019689515.1 Acetobacteraceae bacterium
GCGGAGCGCCGTATCCACCTGCGGGTCCACGCCGAACCAGCGGGCGAAGCCGGGCCGCGCCTGGTGCAGCAGCATGCCGAGCCCGCCCACCGCGGAAAGGCCGCGTGCTCGGGCCGCAGCGATCAGCGGTGTCTCCAGCGGCACATAGACGAGGTCGGCGACCACCGCCCCGGCGGGCAGCGGCGCGAGGTCGATCGCGAGCGGCGGCTGGCCCTGCATGCCGAGCGAGGTGGTGTTGACCAGCAGCGCCGCCTCTTCCAGCGGGGCGCGCTCCGCCACGTCGATCGGGCCGCCAAGCGTCTGCGCCAGCGCCTCGGCGCGCGCCCGGGTCCGGTTGACGAGCGTGACCCGCGGACAGCCGGCCTCGAGCAGCGCGGCCGCGACCGCGCGGGCCGAGCCGCCGGCGCCGAGCAGAACCGCCGGGCCACGGTCTGCGCGCCAGCCCGGCACTGACTCCCGGATGCTCTCGAGGAAGCCGTAGCCGTCGGTGTTGCTGCCCTCGATCCGGCCGTCCTCGCGGAAGACAAGGGTGTTCACCGCGCCGGCGCGGCGCGCGAAGGGCGCGACCTCGTCGCAGACGGCGAAGGCGGCCTCCTTGTGCGGGATGGTGACGTTGGCGCCGCGGAAGCCGAGATCGACGAGCGACCGCACGGCCTCCGCGAAGCGCTCCGGGCGGACCGGGAGCGGGACATAGGCGCCGTCGATCCCGTGCCGCTCCAGCCAGAAGCCGTGCAGCCGGGGCGAGCGCGAATGCGCCACCGGCCAGCCCAGGATGCCGGCGAGGCGCGCGTGACCGCTGAGGATCGCCATGGTGTGCGCAGGAAGCCCGGCCGCGGGGTGCCGGTCAATGGGGCCCGTGCTCAGAGCTCCTCCGCGCGCAGGACGCGCCGCACGCCGGCCGCTTCCATGTCCGCCCAGGCGCGGGCGAGCGAGCCGCCCGTGTCGATGGCCCGGCTTGCCTCCTCGACGACGGTCACCTCCAGGCCGAAACGGCGTGCGTCGAGTGCCGTCCAGGCGACGCAGAAATCGGTTGCCAGGCCGCAGATGACCACCGAGCGGATCCCGCGCGCCGCGAGCCAGCCGTCGAGGCCGGTGCGCGTCTTGCGGTCGGCCTCGAGGAGGGCGGAGTAGCTGTCCACCTCCCGGTGCATGCCCTTGCGCTGGATCAGCGCGGCGTGGGGGATGTCGAGACCGGGATGCAAGGCGGCGCCCGGCGTGCCCATGACGCAATGGTCCGGCCAGAGGATCTGCGGGCCGTAGGGCATCTCCACCGTCTCGAGAGGCGCTCGGCCGGGGTGCTGCGAGGCGAAGGAGAGGTGATCGGCCGGGTGCCAGTCCTGGATCAGCACCACGGTCGCGAAGCGGCGGGCGAGGGCGTTGACCACGGGTACGATCGCATCGCCGTCTGGCACGGCGAGCGCGCCACCGGGGCAGAAATCGTTCTGCACGTCGGTGACGATCAGGGCAGTGGTGGCGGGGAAGTCAGGCATGGCGTGGTCCGGTTCCTCTCTGCCGCGCGGCACGGTCGTGCGGTGATGGGAACCAGATGGCGCATGGCACGCCCCACCGGAAGGGCCGACTGGCCGGACGTGCGCGGCGCATTGCCGGTCGGTCCTTCCCGGCCGGGCTACCTGCGTAGCGCTGCGCCGCGCCGCAGCCCCGTCACTCGGCGGCCGTCATCGGGCGCGCCGTCCCCGCGGCGGCGCCGGATGTCGCTGCCTGCTGCTCCCACAGCTCCGGATACAGCTCCTCCTTCCGGTCAGGGAAGGCGAAGGCGCAGACCAGGATCACCGCGCTGAAGGCGCCGAGCACCAGCATCGCCACCGCGAGATTCCCCGTGGCCTCGTGCAGGAAGCCGATCAGCGGCGAAGCCGCCGCGGCGCCGAGGAAGCCGATGGTGAAGCGCACCGAGTAGAGCTTCGCGCGCAGTTCCGGCGCGACGTAGCGCGCCGTCATCGTCTCGTTCACCGTCACCTGGCCGAACACCGCCGCTGCCACCGCGCCGGCCACGGGCAGCACCAGCCAGCCCTGCAGGAAGGACAGCGCCAGCAGCCCGGGCACCAGCGTCATGGCGAGCGGCATGAACACCGCGCGCAGCGTGTTGCGGTCGATCATCCGCCCCACGGTGAACTGCGTCAGCCCGCCGCAGAGCGTGACCAGGAAGGCGAGCATGCCGACCACCGGCAGCAGGTCCGGCGAGTTCGCCAGCCGCTCCTCCATCAGCTTGGGCAGCAGCAGGGTGTAGGCGTTGAACACCAGCCCGGAGGTCGCGGCGATCGAGAGCAGCACGATCACCGCGCGCCGCACCACCGCAGGCGGGATGGTCGGGAAGGGCCGCGAGGTCGGCCGCGCCTTGGCGAGGTCGATCGGCGGCTCGCGCCAGTAGAGGAGGCCGACGGCGATGCAGACGACGCCAGGCACCAGGAAGGCCCAGCGCCAGCCCGCCTGCGCGGCGATGAAGGCGGTTACGACCGGCGCCAGCGCCACGCCAAGATTGCCGAACACGCCGTTCACGCCGACCGCGCTCCCGACCTTGTCGCCGGCCGCCTCGACCAGCATGGCGGTGCCGATCGGGTGGTAGATCGCCGCGAAGGCCCCCATCAGCGCCAGCACCACGCCGAGCGCCCAGGGCGAGGAGACGAGCCCGGCGAGTGCCATGAACACCCCGGTGCCGAGGAAGAACGCCAGCATCAGCGCGCGTCGCCCGACCCGATCCGCCAGCCAGCCCATCGGGAGGGAGCCAAGGCCGTAGAGCACGAACATGCCGGTGCCGAGGGCGAGGATCGGCCCGTAATCCTGCCCGAAGACGTCGCCCGCCTGTGGCACCATGGCGAGCACGGCGGTGGCGAGGATGAGCAGGCTGTAATGCGTCAGCATATGCGCGGCGTTGATGAAGAGGATCTGCCGCGTCGCCGGGTCCTTCACGGGAGGCGCTCCGTCCAAGGTTCCGTCCAAGGGGTCGGCAGCCTATCCTGACCGTCCCGCGATGTCCGGTCAGATCATGTCTCCAGACGGACAAGACCCCGCCACTGGCGCTGCCCGCTCCGCTGGCGATCCCGGTCCCGGCGGGAGCGCCGCAGCGAGCGCGGCCCCGCTCCGCCACTTCCCGCAAGAGGCGGTGGACCGGCCACTCGCCGGCTTCGTCCGGGACTACGCGGACGGCCATGCCACCGGCTGGCACAGCCATGCCCGGGTGCAGCTCCTCTACGCCACGCGCGGGGTGATGCGGATCGCGACCGAGGCGGCGGACTTCGTCGTGCCGCCGGGCCGCGCGCTCTGGGTGCCGGCGGGGCTGCCACATGCGGTGACGATGCGCGGGCCGGTGGCAATGCGCGCGCTGTTCCTGCGCGAGGACGCGGCGCACCGCGCCGGGCCGCCGCGGACCACGGTGCTCGCGGTCTCGCCCCTGCTGCGCGAGCTTATCCTCGCCGCCTGCGCCGAGCCGCTGGAATGGGACGAGCGCGGGCGGGGCGGCCATCTCGCCGCGCTGATCCTGGAGGAGATCGCGCGCGCGCCGAGCCTGCCGCTCCGCCTGCCGGCGGTGCGCGACGCGCGGCTGGCGCGGCTCGCCGCGGCACTGGCGGCCGATCCGGCGAGCCGGCTCACCCTTGAGGACTGGGCGGCGCGCTGCGGCGCGAGTCCGCGCACCCTGGCGCGGTTGTTCCGGCGCGAGACCGGCATGGGCTTCGCCCGCTGGCGCCAGCAATTGCGGCTGGTGGAGGGCGCGGCCCTGCTCGCCCAGGGCGTGCCGCCGGCACGGGCGGCGGCGGCGGTGGGCTATGCCAGCGCCCCGGCCTTCGGCGCGGCGTTCCGCGCCGCCTTCGGCCTGACGCCGGGCGCCGCCGGGCCGGGCGGGAACGGGACAGGCTGATCCGGTGCCCGGTGCGCCGCGCAGCGTGCCGGCGCAGCGTTCCTTTACGGGTCCGGTCCAAATCACGGATCCGTGTGCCGATGCGGAACGGCGCTTGCCTCACAACTGCGTGTTGCCTACGATATGTTAACACTGCCCCGTTGATCATTCCGCCGGGTCACCCAACGGCCAGGCCCTGTCCCGGGAGGACGCCGCCCCATGCGGTCCGATATCATCGAGATCCTCCTGCTCTGCGGCATCGCGCTTTGCAGCGCCTTGTCCTTCGGCTGGATCTCGATGGACGATCTCGGCGATGCGCTCGTCCTGCTGCTCGTCTGGGCCGCGGTGAGCACCGCACTGGTCGCGGCCGCCGGCGCCTGGGTGGCGATCGCGCGCACCCTGCGCGCCCGCGACGCCGCGAACGCGCGCGCCGCCAGTCGCTGATACCTGACCGCGCGGCGGAAAGGCTCGGCCGGTTCCGAACGGAGCGCCGTCGCGCATCCCCGCCCGTAATCCCGATCCGCAGGGCGGAAAGCCGCCCGCATGCACACGTCCACTGCCGAGCAGGGACAGAGGCGGGGCGAAGGCGGCGGTCGAGGGGCCCCGGCTCCTAATC
>JADGHI010000380.1 GCA_019689515.1 Acetobacteraceae bacterium
GCATCGCTTATACCGCTCCCGAGATGTCGCGGGTGGCCGATGGGCCAGTGTGTTGGCCCGACGGTATAACCTGAGGCCGTCATGACCATGCTCCGCCGCTCAGATCCGATCCATCACCTCCACGCGGAACCGGCGCATGTCCGCCATGGACTTCTCCGCCTCGCGCCCCTCGAAGTCGAAGTCGATCGCGGTGACGCCGAGCGCCCGCAGCGCCTTGATGTCGGCGATGACGTTCTCGATGCCGTTGGTGAACAGGCGGCGGTTGCCGTCGCTGGCCGGCGGCGCCTCATGGCCGTGGCGCTTCACGCGATAGACCACGCCGATCTTCTCCGGGTCGCGCCCCGCCGCCTCGGTCAGCTTGCGCAGCTTCGCGATTCCCGCCTCCAGCCGCGGCAGGGTGTCCAGCAGGTGCGCGTTGTTGCTGCCGATCGGGTACCAGGCGTCGCCGACCCGCGCCGCGCGGCGCATCGAGGGGCCGCTCTCGCCGCCGACCCAGATCGGCGGGTGCGGCTTCTGCACCGGCTTCGGCTCCATCACCAGCCCGTCGTAGCGGACATATTTCCCGGCGATCGTCGGCTTGTCCTCGGTCCACAGCCGGCGGAAGGCGTCGATGTACTCGTCGGTCACCGCGCCGCGCTCGGCGAAGGGCGTCGTCACCACGGCGTCGAACTCGGTCCTCAGCCAGCCCGCGCCGATGCCGACCGTCAGCCGCCCGCCGGAGAGCACGTCGAGCGTGCTCAGCATCTTTGCCGCCAGCACCGCCGGGCGGTGCGGCACCACCAGCACGGCGAGCACGAGGCGGATGCGCTCCGTCTTCGCCGCGACCCAGGAGGCGGCGGTCAGCATCTCGAAGCGGCGGCCGGGATCGGGGGAGTAGAAGGAGCCCGACTCGGAATAGGGATAGCCCGGCACGCTGGTGTCGGGCAGGGCGATGTGGTCGGTGAGGGTCAGGTAGTCGAAGCCGAGCTCCTCGCCGAGGCGGGCCACGCGGGCCATCGTCTCCGGCTCCGCCATCGGCCCGCTATTGGGCAGGTTGAACCCGATCTGCATGCGTTTCCTCTCCCATGCCACATGACGGCGACGGCGGCGCGCCGAGGCCGGCCCGACCCGTCTCCAATGCACCGAATCCGGGTCGAACCCAAGCGCCCCCATGCGCTCGGAGAGGAATGCGGCGGAACCACGCCCCGCCGGAACGATCGGCCTCGCACGGCAGCGGCACCGCTCCCGGCCGCATCCCGGCCGCCGCCGTGCGGCCCAGGGATGCGCCGGTGGCGGCCAGCGGGCGAGGGCGTCCTCAGCTCTCCGGCCGGATGCCCAGTCGCCGGATCAGCGGCGCCCAGCGCCGGATCTCCGCGTCCACCAGGGCGCGCAGCGTGGCCGCGTCGCTGCCCACGATCTCGAACCCGGCCGCCTCCAGCGACCGCCGCGTCTGCTGCGCGCCGAGCGCCTTCCCGGCCTCCGCCGAGAGCCGCGCGACCCGCTCCGCCGGCGTCCCAGACGGGGCGAAGAGGCCGATCCAGCCATAGGCGCCCTCGCCAGGCTCGCCCGCCTCGCGCAGGGTCGGCAGGTCGGGCACGGGCGCGAAGCGCGCGTCGGAACTGACCGCGAGGCCGCGCGCCGTCCCCTCCCGCACCTGGCCCAGCACCGCGCCGGAGGCGGCGAACATCGCCTGGATGCGCCCGGCGACCAGCTCCGTCACCGCCTGCGGCACCGAGCGGTAGGGCACGTGCGTCATGTCCAGCCCGTGCCGCGCCGCGAGCTCCGCCATCAGCAGGTGCCCGAGCGTGCCCGCGCCGACCGAGCCGTAGTTCAGCGCCCCCGGATTCGCCTTCGCATGCGCCACCAGCTCCGCCACGCTGCGCGCCGGCACCGAGGGATGCACGACGAGCACGAAGGGCAGGCGGGTCAGCAGCGAGATCGGCACCAGGTCGGTCGCCGGATCGTAGGGCAGGGCCGGGTTGATGATCTTCGCCGTGCTCGCGGGACCGCCGATCGAGACGCCGATGGTGTGCCCGTCTGTGGCCTTGGCGATCGCGTCCGTGCCGATCGTGCCGCCGCCGCCGGCGCGGTTGTCCGCCACGAAGGGCTGGCCGAAGATCCGCTGGTAGTGCTGCGCCACGGCGCGCGCCGCGATGTCCGGCGTCGAGCCGCCCGGATAGGGCACGATCACCCGCACCGCCCGCTCTGGCCACGCCGCCGCGGCCGTGCCCTGCGCCCGCGCGCGGGCCGTCGCTGCCACCGCGCCAGCGACGCCGGCGAGGCCGATCAGGGCGTGGCGGCGCCGCGTCGTCGGCGCCGGACAGGGCGATGCCATCGGCGAATCCTCCCGGGATTGTCAGTCGGGACCGGCGGTGGATGCAGCACAGGCACGGTGGATCGTCCAGCCTCAGGCCCAGGGATTGTGCCAGCCGCCGCCTGCGCCGTGGCTGCCACCCGCCGCACCGCCCCAGGGTCCGCCAGGCCGGTACGTACCGCCGCCGGACCACGCCGCCTGCCTCCGGGCGCCCGCCTCCGCCTCCATCTCCAGCGCGATCGCCTCCAGGGCGCTCACCCGGTTCTCGGTGCTGGGGTGGGTCGAGAACAGGTTGTCCATCCGCGCCCCGGAGAGCGGATTGACGATGAACAGGTGCGCGCTCGCCGGATGCGCCTCCGCCGCATGGTTCACGAGGCCCTGCTTGTAGTGCTCGAGCTTGAGCAGCGCGCTCGCGAGGGCGCGCGGCATGCCGCTGATCTCCGCCCCGCCGCGGTCGGCCTCGTACTCGCGCGAGCGGCTGATCGCGAACTGCACGACCATCGCGGCGAGCGGCGCCACGATCAGCAGCAGCAGCATGCCGATCGGCCCGAAGGGGTTCTGCCGCCCGTCGTTGTCCCGCCCGCCGAACAGGAAGCCGAACTGCGCCAGCATGCCGATCGCGCCGGCGATGGTGGCGGTGATCGTCATGATGAGCGTGTCGCGGTTGCGGATATGCGCCAGCTCATGCGCGATCACGCCGGCCACCTCCTCCTCGTTCAGCATGTCGAGCAGGCCGGTGGTGATCGCGACCGCCGCGCGCTCCGGGCTGCGCCCGGTGGCGAAGGCGTTGGGCTGGTCCTCGTGGATGACGTAGAGCGCGGGCATCGGCAGCCCAGCGTTCGCCGCGAGTTGCGCGACAAGCTGGTGCAGCCGCGGCGCGTCCCCGGGCCCAATCGGCTGGGCGTTGTACATGGACAGCACGACCCGGTCGCTGTTCCACCAGGCCCAGAGGTTGGTCCCGCAGGCGACAAGGAAGGCGATCAGCATTCCCTGCCGCCCGCCGATGAGGTAGCCGATGCCGACGAAGATCGCCGTCAGCCCCGCCAGGAGTACCGCCGTACGCAGATATCCCCGCATGATGCCCGTCCGTGTCCCGATCCGTCCTTGGCCGCAGCCCCGGGGTGTCGGCCCGCGTTGGGGCGGGTGCCGAAGTCCAGGGGACATCCCAGATGATGTGCATGAGCAAGCCTGAACAAGAGGGGCGGGTTCCGACCGCCCACGGAGCGCAGCCCGCCGCGGGTGCGGCGGCCGCGCAGGTGCCGACGCCACCGCACCCCGAGACGCCGCCGGGGCCGATGCCGCCGGGCCAGCCCACCCCGCCGCCCGGCCCGGACGTGCCGGAGGTGCCGGTGCGGGACCCTGAGGGGCCGGACGCGCCGCTCCCTGGCGACCCGCAGGTCCCCCCGGCGGGCGACCCGGTGCCGCCGCAGCCGCCCCAGGTGGTGAAGGTGAAGGAGATCGGTGGGCCGTCCGGCCCCGAACCCACCCGCTACGGCGACTGGGAGCGCAAGGGCCGGGTCAGCGACTTCTGACCCGCCCGGCCCGGCCGGCCGAGGACCCTCCTTCCGGAGATCGCCCCCCGCCCGCGGCGGGGTGGCGCCGGCCGGTGCGACCGCGCGTGTATTTTCCATGGTGAGCGACCCCCAAGATTTTGAGGGGCGAGAACGCAGCGCGGACGCCGCAGGCGGGTCAGCGATTCGTTCGCGCGACTCGGGGCAGGGGTTTGAATTTACGAAGCATTAACGCTGGTTGGGCACGGCCTTTGTTCTTGGTTTGTTCGAAATCTGGGGCCGCTTCGGGCCCGGCCAGGGGAACATCCCATCCGGCGCCACCTGACCGCCTCCTCAATGCGAGCGTCGCCCCAGCACCACGCTCAGGCTCAGCAGGACCACGGCGAACAGGGCCAGCATCGCCCCGGTTCCCCAGACCGCCAGCCCGGCGCCGAACAGGATCGGCCCAAGCGACTGCCCGATGAAGAAGCCGCAGGCGTGCAGCGCCATCGCCGAGGCGCGCGCCACCGGGGCCACCTCGCTCACCCGTGTCTGGATGGCGCCGTGGACCATATAGAACCCGACCCCGAGGACGAGCGCCGCCGCCACGAAGCCCCACCAGACCGGCGCCACGGCGAGGCCGAGCAGCGCCGCCGCCCCCAGCGCCCCGC
>JADGHI010000381.1 GCA_019689515.1 Acetobacteraceae bacterium
GCCCGTCCCAGCCGGGCCCGCCGCCCCTGCCCTCGCCGCCCAGCACCAGGTCGTAGGCCGCGCGGGCGGCAGCGTTGCCGAGTTCTGACCGGGCGACCAGGCGGCGCAACGCCGGCAGTGCGTCCTCGCGCGCGAACAGCGAGACCGCGTCGCTCTGGATCGCCGCGAACTCCGCCGGGTCGTGCCGCTCCGTGCGCCCGAGCAGCTCGAAGATCCGGCGGAAGCGCCAGTCGCCAAACCAGTCGCGGCCGAGGAAGGCTTCGCCTTGCGCAGGGGCGACGCGGTTGTTGGCGTTGACCAGCACTCCGCTCGGCGGGTCCACCACATGCGGCAGGACGGCGAAGGGCAGGAAGCCCCCCCAGTCCGCCGAGCCGTCCCAACCGGGCGCCGGCAGCGTCCCGTCGCCGGAGCGGCGCAGCGGAACCCGTCCGGTCAGGTAGAGGGCGATCCGCCCATCGGCGTCCGCGACCACCAGGTTCTGGGACGGCGAGGTGATCAGCGCCGCCGCCGCGGCCGCCTCCTCGACCCCCCGTGCGCGATTGAGCGCCAGCAGCCCGGCCGCGGCGCTGTCGCGTGGGGCGAGGTTCGCCATCGCCACCGCCAGCACCGTGCCGTTTCCCCCGCCGCTCCCCGGCGCGTCGAGGTCGGAGATGACCGGCCCGTGCCGGGTCTCGCGCACCTGCATCACCACGGGCTCCGCCGCGCCGCGGACCCGGATGCGCTCCTCGCGGACGAGGAAGGGGCGCTCGCCATCCGGCGTCTCGTACCGGTCGGGGTGGCCGGGGACGAGGCGCTCAACGAATACGTCCTGCGTGTCCGAGTGGGTGGTGGTGAAGCCCCAGGCCAGGCGCTCGTTGCGGCCGATCACGATCAGCGGGACGCCGGGGCTGGTCGCGCCCGCCAGGAACCGCCCTCCGGGCAGCTCGATCCGCACCAGGTACCACTGGATGGGCGCGGAGAAGCCGAGATGCGGGTCGCTGGCGAGCAGCGCACCGCCCGTCGCCGAGCGGGCGCCCGACACGGCCCAGACATTGCTCGCGCTGGCCGGCAGCAGCGCATCGGCGGGGAACACCGGCAGCGCCGCCGCGACCCGCGCCAGATGACCATCGTCCAACGCAGCGGAGGCAATGCCGGCGGCAGCCTCCCCAGTCCCGCCCAGGGAGGCGGAATCAAGCCGCCCTCCCCTGCCCGGCAGCGGCGAGGGTGGCTGATCCGGCCGCCCGGCACTCGGATCCTCGGGCCAGAGGTCACGCAGCCGTTCGGCCGGCAGGCCGGCGGCCAGGAGCCGGGAGCGGCTCAGTTCCACCCGCCAGTTTCCGGACAGCCATAACCCCATCAGCTTGCCCCAGAGCAGGCTGTCGCGCGGATGCCAGGGCTCGGGCGGACCGAGGAGCAGGTACTCCGGCGCGGCGAAGCGCCCGCGTTCGGCGATCCAGGCGTTCACCCCGGCGGCGTAGGCCTCCAGCATGTCGCGCGCCTCGTCGGGCAGGGCAGCGAGATCGGCCTCCGCCCGCTGCGCCAGGCCGAGCAGCCGGACGAACCGATCCGAGCGCAGCATCGCCGCACCCGCCCATTCGGAGAGCCGTCCGGCGGCGCCGCGGCGCATCACGTCCATCTGGAACATGCGGTCGCGCGCGTGCAGCCAGCCCATCGCGATCCAGGCGTCGCGCTCCGACTCCGCGCGGATCAGCGGCACCCCGGCCTCGTCGAAGGAGATGCCCACCGGTGCGGCGAGGCCAGCCGTGCCGAGGTGCATCCGGACCTCGCCCTCCCGCGGCAGGGTCAGGCCGACGAGCCCGGCGCCACCGAGCGGCACCAACGCCAGCACGCCGCCGACCACGGCCAGCAGGGTGCGGCGGCGGAGCCTGCGCCGGCGCGGCGCGGAGGCAGCACGTTCCTTCATGGCCGGCTAGATCGCGCAGCCCTGCGCGATTGACCAGCCCGGTCCCCGCCCGCCACCTTGCCGCGTTGCGTTCCGTTGCCGATGCGCGCAGGGATTGGACACCACCACGGGCGCCTGATAGGGCGGCGCCAGAGCATCATCGAAAGCATCCATGCGAGCGGAAAGGCACCAGCCAGGCGTGAGCAGGCCCCGCGCGACCACCTCGGACGCGAAGGACGGCGTCCTGCTCTACGAGTCGGACGCGCTGCAGTTGCTCCATTGTCCAGGCAGCTCGGATTTCACCCTGATCGCCTTCACCGAGGGCGTCATGCGGGCCGACGACCAACGCTGGTGGCCGCGCAGGCTGGCCGCGAGGCACGACATCGACCTGCTGGCCGTGATCGCGCGCCGGATGCACTGGTATCCTGCCAAAGGAATGGCGGCGCTGCTGCCCATCGCAGAGGCGGCGGCGAAGCCGCGGCGTCTCGCCTTCGGCGCCTCGATGGGCGGCTACGCAGCGCTGAAATACGGCGCCGCGCTCCGCGCCGCCGCGGCCATCGCCTTCTCGCCCCAGGCCTCGATCGATCCGCGCGACGCGGCCTTCGATCGCCGTTCGCGCCTGCATTTCGTGGCGGCGGCGCATCGCGGCCACGGGATCGCCGCGGCCGACCTCCCGCCGGACACCCTGCTCGCCTACGACCCGCTGGAGCCGACCGATGCGCGCCACGCCGCACTGGTCGCCGACCTGCCGGGCGTGGTCCGCGTGCCCCTCGCCCACGCCGGACATGCGAGCCTCCGTGTCCTGAGCGAGAGCGGAGAGGCACCCGCTCTCTTCGCACTTGTCCTCGACCGCCGCATGGCGGAGGCGGCGCGGCTGCTGCGCGCGGCGCGGCACCGTTCGCCGACGATTTGGCTCGCCCTCGGAACGCGCGCGCGTCTCGCCGGCAATGCAGCGCGTGGGGAGGCCCTGCTCGCCCGGGCGCGGGAGCTCGGCGCCGGGCCCGCGCGGCTGCTGCACGCCGAGGCGGCAGCGGCGGAGCGGCTCGGCCATCATGAGACGAGCCTTGCGGCCCTCCGCCGGATGCATGCCGAGCAGCCGGACTCGCCCTGGGTGGCGAAGCGGCTCGGCGGCAAGCTGATGCAGGCCGGGCAGTTCGATGAGGCCGTGGCGGCGTTCCGTGCCGCGCGCAAGGGCGATCCGCAGGACGTGGCGATCCATCTCGGCCTGATCACGGCGCTGGAGGCTGCTGGCAAGAAGGCGGAGGCGGCAAAGGCCGCGGCCGAAGCGGTGGAGGCCCTGCCCGAAGCACCGATCCTGCGCGTGCGGCTGGGCAAGGCTCTGCTCGCCGCGGGCCGTCGCATGAAGGCCGTGGCGGTGCTGCGCGAGGCGCTGGCGCAGAACCCGAACCTCACCGAGGCACGCGAGGCGCTTGCCATGGCCACGGGACCGGCCGGGACGCCGCCGCAGCCGACGGTGGCCGCAGGCACGGCTCGCGCCCCGATCAGGGCGCGCAGCGAGCCGGCGCCGGCGACAGACCAGGAAGCGCCCGGTAGGCGGAAGTTGCCCGCCGCCCAGGGCGCCGCCGCACCCACCGGAGCGCACGACCGTCCGACGCGGCCCAAGACAACGCCCGCGACCGACACCGACGCCGATGCCGGCAACGCTCTGCAACGCCTGCGCCTTGTGGTGGCCCGCGATCCGGGCAACGAGGCGGCGCAGCTTGCGCTGATCGACGCGCTGGTCACGCAGGGACGCAGGGCGGCGGCGCTTGCTGCGGCGCGGGCCGCGGCGGCAGCCTTGCCCGCCTCCGGCGCCTGCCAGGCGCGGCTCGGGACTCTGCTCATGCCGCAGCGCCCCGCGGAGGCGCTGCCGCTGCTGAGCGCCGCAATCTCCTTAGGCCACGCGTCGGAACAGGTGCGTCTCGGTTTCGTCCGCGCGCTCGATGCGCTCGGCCGCAAGGAGGAAGCCCTCGCGGCCGCGCGCGAGGCAGCCGCGGCCTTCCCGTCCTCCATGGACTGCCAGGCGCAGCTCGGCATGCTCGCGCAGCGTGACGATCCGGCGGAAGCCGTGGCGGCACTGCGCGCCGCGATCGCGCTCGGCAACAGCAAGCCCGGGGTGACGTTCGCTCTCGCCCAGGCACTGCGCGCACAGGGCGAGCATGATGCGGCCGTTGCGGTGCTGCGCGACGCCATCGAACGGGCACCTGAGAACCCCAGGATCCGTATGCAACTCGGCCGGATGCTTGCGCAGGCGGAGGATTGGCCAGGAGCGGAAGCCGCGTTCCGGGCGGCGCTGGCGCTGGACAAGACGCTGGCCGATGCGCATCTGCACCTCAGCGAGGCGCTGCGCCAGCAGAAGCGCATCAAGGAGGCCGTAGCGGCCTTCCGCCTCGGCGAGTCACTCGACCCCGATCGAGATCTGCTCCGCACGCAGCGTTTCCGCCTGTTCGGCGAGGTGGCCGATGGCGGCGCGCCGCGGGCGGCGGCGCCGGCGCGCACGGCACCCGGTGCGCCGGAAGGATCGGGGGCGGGACCGGGACGACCCCGACGTCCCGGCCGCCGCC
>JADGHI010000008.1 GCA_019689515.1 Acetobacteraceae bacterium
GGAATGGGGTATGTCGCGCGGCAGGCGCCGGACGGCTACACTATCCTCGCCACCTCCAGCGCCTATGTGGTCAATCCGAGCCTCTACCCGAACACGCCGTACGATCCGTTCCGCGACTTCGCGCCGATCGCCGAGCTCGGCGCGGCGCCGAACGTGATCGCGGTGCGGCCGGATTCAGCCTTTGCGACGCTGCCCGACCTGATCGCCCATGCGCGGGCCAATCCGGGCAAGCTGAACTACACCACCTCCGGCGTCGGCACGACTCCGCACCTCGCGGCGGAGGTGTTCAAGCTGCGCACGGGGATCGAAATGGAGCATGTGCCCTTCAGTGGCGCGGGGCCGGCGACGCAGGCGGTGCTCGCCGGCACGGTGCCGCTGCTCTTCGCGGCCTTCGGCTCGATCGGGCAGCAGGTGCGGGCAGGCCAGCTTCGCGTACTGGCGCAGACCGGCGCGCAGCGCATGGAGGACCTCGCCGACGTTCCGACCCTTGGCGATCTCGGCATCCGCGATGCGGTGTCGGAGACCTTCCTCGCGCTCTTCGCCGTGGCGGGCACGCCGCAGCCGATCGTCGAGCGGCTGGCGAACGAGGTCGAGGGGATCCTGCGCCGCCCCGCGGTCCGTGAGCGCTTTCTCCAGACAGGCACACCGGTCACCGGTGGTGGTCCCGCGGCGTTGCGTGCCCGCGTGGAGCGCGAGGTGCCGATGTGGCGGGAGGTGATCCGCCAAGCCGGCATCCGGATCGGGTAGGGCGCGACGCGCGCCCGCCCGGTCACGGCCTCTCGCGGCCGAGCACGATGGTCCCGCTCGCGCCGAACATGCCGCCCACGCCGTGGCAGACGCTGATGCGCACATTCGGCACCTGCGCCGGCGCGGTGCCGCGCACCTGCCGCACGCTCTCCTGCAGCGCGAACATCCCGTACATGCCGGTGTGGGTGTAGCTGAGGCCGCCGCCATTGGTGTTGACCGGCAGCTTGCCGCCAGGCGCGGTGTTGCGGTCCCAGATGAAGCGGGCTGCCTCGCCGCGCGGGACGAAGCCGAGGTCCTCCAGCCCGTAGAGCGGCAGGTGCGCAAAGGCGTCGTAGATCATGAGGTGATCCACGTCCTTGTGCGTGATGCCCGCCATGCGGAATGCCTCCGGCCCGGCGACGCGGAAGGCGCGGGAGGAGGTGAAGTCCTGCATCTGGCTCACCATCGGCGTCTCGACGCTCTCGCCGGAGCCGAGGATGTACACGGGCCGCGTCGGGAAGTCCTTTGCGCGGTCCGCGCTCGTCAGGATCAGCGCGCCGCCGCCGTCGGTGACGAGGCAGCACTGCAGCAGGCGGAAGGGGTAGGCGATCATGCGCGAGTTCAGCACGTCCTCGACCGTGATCGGGTCGCGGAACATGGCGCGCGGGTTCTTCGCCGCCCATTCGCGCTGGATCACGGCGACCATGGCGAGCTGCTCGTGCGTCACGCCGTAGGTCTTCATGTAGCGCAGCACGGGGATGGGGAAGAGCGTCGGCGGGCCCATCGGGCCGAAGGGCATCTCGAACTGGCCGGCGAGGCTGCCGGGCTCGACCAGGCGCGGCATCGCGGCGACGCGCGAGCGCCCGCTCTCGCCATGCGTGATCAGCACGGTGGAGCAGTAGCCGGCGTGGATCGCCGCCGCCGCGTGGCGGACATGGAGCATGAAGGAGCAGCCGCCGACGCCGGTGCCGTCCACCCATTTCGGCGTGAGGCCGAGGTAGTGCGCGAGCATCTGCGGCCGCATCGGCCCGACGCAGGCGAGGCCGTCGATGTCCTTCGGCTTCAGCCCCGTCTCCGCCATCGCGTTCAGCGCGGCGTCAGCGTGCAGGCCGATCTCCGAGAGGTGGGGGATGACGCCGAGCTCGGTGGTCTCGGCGGCGCCGACGATGGCGATGGAGCCGGGCGGGATCATCGGGAAGCGGCGTCCTTGGCGGGGCGGAACAGCGGCAGGGTGATGGTGTCGTCCATCGGCACGAAGACGGCCTCGAGTGGCATGTCGAGGACCAGGGCTTCCGGCGTCTGCGGGCAGTCCACGATGTTGGTCATCATCCGCGGGCCTTCCTCCAGCTCCACCACGGCGATGGCGTAGGGCGGCGTGAAGCCGGGCACGGGACGGTGATGGATGACGTAGCTGTAAAGGCGCGCGCGGCCGCTGGCGACGAAGACCTCGACCTTGCGCGAGCCACAGGTGGGGCAGAAGGGACGCGGCGGGAAGTAGGGCTTCGCGCAGTCGGTGCAGCGCTGCAGGCGGATCTCGCCGGCGCGCGTGCCGTCCCAGAAGTGCTTCGTCTCGGGCGTGGGTTCGGGCCGTGCGCGGCCGGGCGGCAGGGTCATGGGCCGGATGCTCCTGTCAGTGAAAGCGCCTCACGCCGGTGCCGACAGGCCGGCGCAGAGGAACGGCACGATCTGTTCCACCGCGGTCTCGAAATCGCCGGAGTCGCAGGCGCCGCCCGACATCGCCTCCAGCCGCCCGGTGCGCAGCAGCGTGTAGCGGTAGGCACCCATCATGAAGTAGAGGCGCCAGTACAGCGTCTCCGGCGGAAGGTGCGGCAGGGCGCGGCGGAAGGCCTCAGTGTAGGCGAGGGTGGTCGCGTCGTAGACCTGGCTCAGCACCTCGCGCGCGATGTCGTCCGGTTCCGTGTGCAGGCGCGCGTGCATGCCCATGCTGGCGCGGCCCTCGGGTGTGCGGTTGTTGAGCATGAAGGGAACGACGAAGGCGCGCACCAGCACCTCGAGCGGGATGTCGCCCTTGGGCCAGCGTGCCTGGGCCTCCTCCAGCGCACGGCGGCGGGCCTCGGTCACGGGTTCCGCGCCGCGGCGGTAGGCGGCGATGAAGAGGTCGCGCTTCGATCCGAAGTAGTAGTGGAGCTGCGCGAGGTTCACGCCAGCCCTCTGCGCGATGGCGCGGGTGGAGGTGGCGGCGTAGCCCTGCTCGGCGAACAGGATCTGGGCGACGGCGAGGATGCGGTCGCGCACGCTCGGTGCCGTTTCGGCGCTCGCGTTCACCCCGTTCGTCCCCTTTCCCTGCCGGCCCGATCGTGTGCACGACCGCATGATGGCAACGTTAGTCGGCGGGGGGAGGGCGCACAATGCGCGGCGCCGGCCTGCGAGCATGCGGGACGGTGTGGGGGAACGGCTCTGGCCGCGTCTGCCCCCACGGCTTGACAAGCGGGCGAGGGCCGTCCGAATGTTTGGTCGGTCGTCTGATCCAGCCTCCGGAAGCCGCCAACCCCGGCGGTTCGCCGGCGGGCGTGCGACGCAGGGAGGGCAGGACGAAAAAATGAGCGCCGCACGCGATCTCGCCGGTTCCACGGCTTCCTCGGCAACGACGGCCGCGGCCGCGCGGCCACATGCCCTGGCGCGCACCCGTGCGCTCCTCCCCATGATCGAGGCCGCCGCGCCGCGCATCGAGGCGGACCGGCGCCTGCCCCCGGATCTGCTCGCCGCGCTGCATGAGAATGCGCTGTTCCGCACCCTGCTTCCGCGCGACCTCGGCGGCGACGAGCTCCCGCCCCATGAGTATGTGCGCATCACCGAGGCGGTCGCGAGCGCAGACGCCTCCACCGCCTGGTGCATCGGCCAGGCCTCCGGCTGCTCGATGGCCGCGGCCTACATGCGGCCGGAGATCGCGCGCGAGATCTGGGGCCCGCCGAATGCCGTCGTCGCCTGGGGCGCGCAGTATGGCGACGCCATCGCGGTGCCGGTCCCGGGCGGCTACCGCGTCACCGGCACCTGGCACTTCGCAAGCGGCGGACACCACGCCACCTGGTTCGGCGGCCACTGCCATGTGCGCGAGCCGGACGGGTCGCTGCGCGTTGACGCGGACGGGGTGCCGATCGAGCGCACCATGATGTTCCCCGCCAGCACGGCGCCGCTCAAGGATGTCTGGCGCGTCGTCGGCCTGCGCGGCACGGGCAGCGACACCTATTCGGTCAAGGATCTGTTCGTGCCCGAGGAGTACTCGGTCGGGCGCGACCTGCTGGAGGAGCGGGTGCTTCCCAACCCGCTCTACAAGTTCACCTCCACCCACATCTATTGCTCGGGCTTCGCGGGCGTCGCGCTCGGCATCGCGCGCGGCATGCTCGATGCGCTGATCGCACTGGCGCGGGAGAAGAAGCCGCGCATCACCCGCCGCCTGCTGCGCGACAGCGAGGTGCTGCGCCACCAGATCGCCGAGTGCGAGGCCAAGCTCCGCTCCGCCCGCGCCTTCCTGCTCGAGGCACTGCGCGAAGCGTGGGAGGAGGCCGAGCGCGGCGAGGAGCTGTCGCTCGAGCGGCGGGTGATGATCCGCCTCGCCTCCACCTCCGCCATCCACCGCGCCAAGGAGGTGGCCGAGGTTGCCTACCACGAGGCAGGGGCCACGGCGATCTTCGAGAGCAACCCGTTCGAGCGCCGCATGCGCGACATGCACGCCGCGGCACAGCAGCTCCAGGGCCGCACCGCGCATATCGAGCTGTGTGGCCAGTACTTCGTGGGGCTCCAGCCGCGCATGCGGTTCCTGTGACGCGGAAGACGAGGGGAGGGAGGGGGTCGAAATGGGCCTTAACGCGCTGAACCATTACACAATCCGGCCGGCGGACCTGGAGCGGACGAAGGACTTCTACGTGCAGGTCCTCGGCCTCGAGGTCGGCTACCGCCCGCCGCTCGCCTTCCCGGGCTACTGGCTCTATTGCGGCGGGCAGCCGACGGTGCACCTGATCGGGCCGCGCGCCCAGGACGAGGGCAAGCCGCCGCGCAAGCCGAGCGAGACGGGGCTGCTCGACCACATCGCCTTCTCCTGCACGGGCCTGAAGGAGATGCGCGAGCGGCTGCGCAAGCATGACATCAAGCATGAGGAGCGGGTGATCCCGCGCGACCGGCAGACGCAGATCTTCCTCTACGACCCGGACGGCATCGCGGTGGAGCTGAACTTCCCGCCGGAGGAGACGACCGCGGCCTGAGCCGAGGCCGTCCTGCCCGCTAGCCCTGCATCGGAATCCCAGCGCGCTGGATCAGGTCGCGCCACATCGGCACCTCGCGCGCGACCCGCTCCGCCAGGCCCTCCGGGCCATTGGCGCGGATGCCGAAACCGGCATTGAGGAGCCGTGTGCGCGTCGTCGGCTCGTTCAGCACGGCGGTGGTTTCGCGCGCCAGGCGCTCGATGACCGGAGCGGGCGTGCCCGCGGGGGCGAAGAGGCCCTGGAAGGTCTCCGAGACGAAGCCCGGATAGCCCAGCTCCAGCATCGTCGGCACCTCGGGCAGGTCGTGCCAGCGTTGCTCTCCGGTGACCGCGAGGGCGCGCAGCGCGCCGGAGCGGATGTGCGGATGCGCCGGCGGCAGCGCGGTGACGCCGACGGGCGTGGTGCCGCTGAGCAGGGACTGGATCGCGAGGGCGGCGCTGTTGTGCGGGACCTGCACGAACTCGATGCCGGCGCGGAGCTGCAGCAGCTCCGCTGTCAGGTGCGGCGTGGAGCCGATGCCGGGATTGGCCAAATTGAGCTTCTCCGGCGTCGCCTTCGCCTTGGCGATCAGCTCCTCGATCGAGCCGAGGCCGGAAGCGGGATGCGCGAGCACGACGTTCGGAGAGGTGCCGAGCTCGGTGATCGGCGCGAAGTCGCGGATCGGATCGTAGCCCGGATTGCGGAACAGGCTGACGTTGACGACGAAGCCGGTGGAGGTGACGAGCAGCGTGTAGCCGTCCGGCGCGGCCCGCGCGACATGGGCGACGCCGACATTGCCGCCCCCGCCGACGCGGTTCTCCACCACCACGGGCTGGCCGAGCGCGCCGTTCAACCCATTCGCGACAACGCGGCCCATCACGTCGGTCGGCCCCCCCGGCCCGAAGGGGACGACGATGCGCACGGCGCGGTTGGGATACAGGGGGGCCTGAGCGGGTGCTTCACCCGGCGCGGCGCCAAGAGCGGCGCCACCGGCGAGCAGCGCGGCGAAGTCACGGCGTCGCAACAGAGCCGCACCGGTGCGGCGCAGCGGCGTGGTGGACATCGCTTGGCGTTCCTCCCTGCGGCGCCCGTGGGGCGGGCGACAATCGCGCCGAGGATGCGGAGCCGGCGCGAAGCGAGTCAAGCAAACATGCGGCAGGCGCGGACGCGGCTGCCGTTGACCATCCCCGTGCCGCGGGGCCCCCTTCGCTTCACCACGAAGGAGCACGAGGAGAGCACCATGGACGGTGGAGCCGTGCTGGTGCAGGCTGCGTGCTCTTTCGCCATGCGGCCGATCCGTGCCGTTCCCGCTGCGGTGGGCTGAGCCGAGGCGCGCATTGACGCCGGAAGCGCGATACACCTTCGTGCGCGAAGGGGCGCGTTGCCCGGCGTGGATCGCCCGCGCCGCAATCGCCCAGCCGCAGTGACCGAGTGAGGAGCCGTTCCAATGGAAACCCTGCTGCCCCGCGCCGCGAAGGCCGCCACGCTGCTCAAGGCGCGTGGAGAGACGCTCGCCGTGGCGGAGTCCTCGACCGGCGGGCTGATCTCCGCCGCGCTGCTCGCCCAGCCAGGTGCCTCGGCCTATTTCCGCGGTGGCGGCGTCATCTATACGCGCCAGGCGCGCGCCGGGCTGCTCGGCATCGGGGATGCCGACCTCGCCGGCTTCCGTCCCTCGACCGAGCGCTACGCCGCGCTGCTCGCTGAACGTGCGCGGGAGCGGATCGCGGACAGTCACTGGGGCCTTGGCGAGACCGGGGCGACCGGGCCGACCGGCAATCGCTACGGCGACGCCGCCGGGCATAGCTGCATCGCTGTCGCCGGACTTGGCGGGACGCGTGCGATCACTCTCGAGACCGGCAGCGCCGATCGCATCGCCAACATGCGCGCCTTCGCGGCGGCAGCGCTGGACCTGTTGATCGAGATGCTTGAGGCGGCGCCGCCGCGTTCCTGAGTGTCGTACACGACGCGCGCGCCTACGTGCCGCGACAACTAGCGTCCGTCATGGGGCAGGAAACCATGGGCACCCGCTGCGGGTGATCCGTAACCGCCACAGGGGCGCGCCCCCGGAGGCGTGGGCGCGTGTGCGTCCGCGCATCGCGCGTGCCAGGTCACGCGAAGCCGCTGGCGCCATACCGCGGAGAGGTGTTCCATACCCGCCGCAGGCCGGCCTCGTCTGGTGCCTGCCAAGCGGCAGACACAACAATGCGGGGGCCGGACCGGGGCGGGAGAGGCGTCGAAACCAGGGCAGGCTCCGCATGCGGACCATTGCCCCCTCCCTGGAGTCGCGCGCCCGGGCATCGAAGGCGCGCGTGCGGCGCGCGCGGGAGCGGACGGCATGGCGGCGTCGTGCATGTTCGATGGGACGAGAATCTTCCGGGACCGCGAGGAGGCCGGTGCATGGCTCGCCGAGCGCCTCGGCCATCTGGCCGCCGAACGGCCGGTGGTGCTCGCCCTGCCGCGCGGGGGCGTGCCGGTGGCCGTGCCGATCGCGCGCGCCCTGAACGCGCCCCTTGCGCTGCTGCTCGTCCGCAAGCTCGGCGCGCCGCACAATCCGGAACTGGCGATCGGTGCCGTGGTGGACGGCACGCCGCCGCAGATCGTGCTGAACCGGGACATCATCGAGGCGCTCGGCGTGGACGAGGCGGTGATCGAGCGAGAGCGCCGGCGCCAGCTCGCCGAAATTGAGCGCCGGCGCGCCGCATTCCTTGAAGCGGAGCCCAGCGCGATACCACCACCGCTCGCGGGGCGGGTGGCCATCGTGGTGGACGACGGGGTCGCGACCGGTGCGACTGCTGCTGCGGCGCTCGCCGGGCTGCGGCAGGCTGGCGTTTCGCGTGCGGTGCTGGCCGTGCCGGTGATCGCGGCCGATACCGCGGCGCGGTTCCGTGCCGAGGGGACGGAGCTCGTCGCCCTCGCCGAGCCGGAGGACCTCGGCGCGGTCGGCGCCTACTACCGCGACTTCCACCAGCTCGACGACGCCGAGGTGCTGGCGCTGCTGACCACCGCCGCCGCGGCTCGGCGGGAGTGCTGAGGGAAGGGAGGCCAGCCGCTCGCCGGGGGGGGAACGCGCACCTGCGTGGCGCGCTTTGCGCCACGATGGGTTCCAGCCAGGAGGCGAGCCATGGCATCGCGAACGAAACAGAGCCCGGGCCAGCGCGAGACCGTCCGCCGGGTCATGCACGAGTACAAGCACGGCACGCTGCGCACCGGGCACGGCGAGCGCAAGGTGCGCAACCCGAAGCAGGCGGTCGCCATCGCCATGCACGAGGCCGGCGTGTCCCGCGAGGAGAGCCCGGCGCGCAACCGGCGCAGCCTGGCCCGGACCAAGGCGCGCGAGCATGCCGGCGCGACCGGCGGACGGCGCCACCGCGGGGAGGGACGCACGCGCGCCGAGCTCTACGCCGAGGCGCGCTGGCGGGGCATCCCCGGCCGATCGCACATGACCAAAGCGGAGCTGGAGCGGGCGCTGCGGCGGGCGCACTGAGGGCCGCCGCTGCCGCCCCGTCCGGCGGAGCGACGGCTGGGATGCGGTGAGGTCTGCCCTGCACGTCTCGCCCGCGCTGCCCCTCGGCAGGTCGCCATGCAGGAACACGGCGCGCGGCACCTTAGTAGGGCACGAGCTGCGCCGCGCTGCGGCGCAGAGCGCCACCGGGTGCTCGATGGAATCGCGCAGGACGATGCCCGGGACGTCGCCCGGCGCCGCTCCTAGCCCTGGCGGGCGAGGATCTGCTCGACCAGTGTCGCCCAGTAGCTGGCGCCGATCGGCAGGATGGCGTCGTTGAAGTCGTAGCGCGGGTGATGGACCTGCGGATCGTCGGCGCCGCGGCCGGCGCCGAGCATGATGTAGCTGCCGGCCTTGGCCTGGAGCATGAAGGCGAAGTCCTCGCCACCCATGGTGGGCTGTGGCATCGGCTGCACGCGCGCCTCGCCCTGCACGGCACGGGCGGCGCGCACCGCAAGCTCGGTGCTCGTCGTCTCGTTCACCGTGGCGGGATAGCAGCGGTGGAACTCGGCGGTGGCCGTGGCGCCGAAGGCTGAGGCAATGCCGGTGACAGTCTCCTTGAAGCGCCGCTCCAGCAGGTCGCCGACCTCCGGGCTGAACCAGCGCGCGGTGCCGAGCATGCGGACGGTCTCGGGGATCACGTTGAACGTGTGGCCGCCGGCAATGTGGCCGATGGTGATCACGCCTGCCTCCACCGGCTCCAGGTTGCGGGCGACGACGCTCTGCAGCGCCTGCACGATGGCGGCGGCGGCGACGATCGGGTCAGTGCCGAGATGCGGCATGGCGCCGTGCGCGCCGCGGCCGGTGATGGTCGCCTCAAGGTTGGCGACGGCGGCCATGATCGGCCCGTCGCGCCAGAAGAAGGTGCCCTCCGGCGCGCCGGGCCAGTTGTGCAGGCCGAAGACGCGCTCCATGGGAAAGCGCTCGAACAGCCCCTCCCGCACCATCGCCTCGCCGCCGGCGAGGTTCTCCTCCGCGGGCTGGAAGATGAGGTAGGCGGTGCCGTCGAAGTTGCGCGTCTCGGCGAGGTACTTCGCCGCGCCGAGCAGCATCGCCGTATGCCCGTCATGGCCGCAGGCGTGCATCCGGCCCGGGTGGCGCGAGGCATAGGGGAGGCCGGTTTCCTCCTCGATCGGCAGGGCGTCCATGTCGGCGCGCAGGCCGATGGCGCGGCCGGAGGCGCCGCCATTGCCGCGGATCACGCCGACGACGCCCGTCCGCGCGATGCCGGTCACCACCTCGTCGCAGCCGAATTGGCGCAGGCGCTCGGCGACCAGCGCGGAGGTGCGGGTCTCCTCGAAGCCGAGCTCGGGATGGGCGTGCAGGTCGCGCCGCCATTCCGTCATCTCGGAATGGAATTCGGCGATGCGGTTGATGATCGGCATGGCGGGTCACCCAAATCGAGCCTGCGCGCGTTCGCGTCCGGCCCTCATGGGGCCGGGGCGAAGGTACGCGCAAGCCCTTCTGCGAGGGGGATCGGCGTCACGCCAAGGGTGCGGCGCATTGGGCCGATGTCGAAGGCCTTGTCCTCCATCAGGCGGCGAACCTCGTCGCCGCGGATGCGCGGGACACCCGGGAGGAGGCGCGTCAGCGGCGCGAGCAGGCGCAGCGGCGCGCCTGGCACCGGCAGGACCGGTGGCGGGCGAAGGCCGGCGGCGCACGCGACGGCTGCGAGGAAGTCGCGGTAGGGCAGGGGCTCCGGCCCCGCGATCACGATCGCTTCCGCGCGCTGCCAGGGGTGGCGCAACGCGGCGAGGAGGCAGCGCGTGACGTCATCCTGGTGGATCGGCTGCACCAGGGCGCGGCCGCCGCCGGGCAAGGGCGCGACGGGCAGGCGGCGCAGCAGGGCGGCGAGGCGCTGGACGTTGTCCTCGCCTTGCGCGCCGTAGATCATCGTCGGGTGCAGCATCACGCCGGGGCGGTGCCCGGCGAGGAAGGCCGCCTCGCCCGCTCGCACGCCGTCGCCATGCGCGTCCGGCCAGCGCGAGAAGCGGCGGGTGGAACCCATCAGGACGAGGGTTGCATCGGCTGGCGCGGCAGCGAGGATCGCCGACGTCCAGCGCGCATGGGCGCAGGAGACGACGCGCCGCGCCCCGGCGAGTGCGGCGCGCAGGAGCTCGGGGTCGCGCAGGTCGGCAATGCGCGGAGCGGTGCGGAAGCCGAGCGCGGCCCACTTCGCCGCGTCGCGGACGATCGGGGCGTACGCCTCGCCGGCGGCGGCGAGCGCCGAGCAGAGCGCGGCGCCCGAACGGCCGGAAGCGCCGATGACGGCGATCATGGCGGCGGCGGTGCTACCGCCCCTCCGGCCGCAGGAAGGCGAGATCGGCTCCGTCCGTCGCCTGCAGCACCTGCTCGTACACCAGCCGGTCCCAGCCGCGCACGGGCGCCGGAGGCGGGCGCCATTCGGCGCGGCGGCGCGCCAGTTCGCTCTCGTCCACCAGCAGGTCGAGCCGGCGGTCGCGGACGCTGAGCCGGATGCGGTCGCCGGTGCGTGCCAGGGCGAGGGGGCCGCCCGCCGCGGCCTCCGGCGCCACGTGCAGGACGATGGTGCCGAAGGCGGTGCCGCTCATGCGGCAGTCGCTGATCCGCACCATATCCTTCACGCCCGCGCGCGCGAGCTTCTTCGGGATCGGCAGGTAGCCCGCCTCCGGCATCCCGGCCGGCGTCTTCGGGCCGGCGTTCTTCAGCACCAGGATGTCCTGCGGCGTCACGTCCAGCGCCTCGTCGTCGATTCGCGCCGCGAGGTCTTCCAGCCCGTCGAAGACGACGCAGCGTGCCTCGGTCTCGAACAGCGCGGGCGTGGCGGCGCTGCGCTTGAGGATCGCGCCCTCGGGCGCGAGGGAGCCGAACAGCGCGACGAGGCCGCCGACGGGGCTGATCGGCTCGGCCCGTGCCCGGATGATCGTGCGGTCCACGAAATCCGGGCCGTCGGCGATCCGCTGCTCCAGCGTACGGCCATAGAGATCCTTGCAGCCGAGGTGCAGCAGGTCGCGCAACTCGCGCAGGAGCGCGCGCAGGCCGCCGGCCGCATGGAAGTCCTCCATGTAGCCCTCGCCGGTGGGCTTGAGGTCCACCAGCACCGGGGTTTCCTCCGACAGCGCATCGAGCCGCCGGAGGTCCACCTTCACGCCGCAGCGCCCGGCGATCGCGGCCAGGTGGATCAGGGCGTTGGTCGAGCCGCCGAGGGCGAGCAGCACGCGCAGCGCATTCTCGACGCTCTCGGGCGTGACGATCTCGCGCGGCCGCACCGGATGCGCGATCAGCCGCACCGCGAGCGCGCCCGCCTCCTCGGCCAGCCGCAGCCGGTCGGCATGCACCGCCGGCACGCTCGCGGCCTCCAGCGGCATGAAGCCGAGCGTCGCGGCGAGGCAGGCCATGGTGGAGGCGGTGCCCATCACGCCACAGGTGCCCGCGGTGGTGGCGAGGTTGCCCTCGATCTGGCCGATCCGCGCCGTGTCCACCTCGCCGGCCCGGTAGCGTGCCCAGTAGCGCCGGCAGTCCGTGCAGGCGGAGAGCCGCTCGCCCTGGAACTTCGTCGCCAGCATCGGCCCGACGACGAGCTGCACCGCCGGGATGTCGGCGCTGACCGCGGCCATGAGCTGCGCCGGCACCGTCTTGTCGCAGCCGCCGACCAGCACGACGGAGTCCATCGGCTGCGCCCTCAGCAGCGCCTCCGTGTCGAGTGCCATGAGGTTGCGGTAGTGCATCGAGCACGGATGCAGGAAGGGCTCGCAGAGCGACACGGTGGGGAAGGCGAGGGGCAGCCCGCCCGCGGCCAGCACCCCGCGCTTCACCGCCTCGATCAGCTCCGGCGCGGTGCGGTGGCAATTGTTGAAGTCGCTGCCGGTGTCGGCGATGCCGACCACGGGCCGCTCGAGCATCGCCTGGGAATAGCCCATGGACTTGGCGAAGCTGCGCCGCAGATAGAGTGCGAAGTCCCGGTCGCCGTAATTGGCGGCGTTGCGGCCGAGGCCGCGGGCCGGCGGGTTCCTGCTGCTCGCGTCGTCCATGGCGCGGTCCCTCCTGTCGTGGTCAGCCTAGGCGGCGGCGGGGGGTACGGGCAATGTGGTAATCCGTTACCACAGTCTGAAAGGGCGTGTTTCCGCTTGACCTTGCCGCCCGCCGCCTCCATAAGACGCGTCCGTTCCAGCAGCGTCCGAACATCATGCTCTCCATACAGACCCGCTCGCTCAAGCCGGCGGAGGTGAAGAAGGACTGGGTGCTGATCGATGCCGACGGGCTCGTGCTCGGCCGGCTCGCCTCACTCGTCGCCAACCGCCTCCGCGGCAAGCACAAGCCGCAATTCACCCCTCATGTGGACTGCGGCGACCACGTCGTGATCATCAATGCCCGCAAGGTGCGCGTCACCGGCCGGAAGGAGGATCAGTCGGTGTTCTACTGGCACACCGGCTACCCCGGCGGCATCAAGGGCCGCACCATCCGCCAGCGGCTGGAGAGTCGCTTCCCGGAGCGCGTCATCGAAAAGGCGGTGGAGCGCATGATCACCCGCGGCCCGCTCGGCCGCCGGCAGATGCGCAACCTCCACGTCTATGCGGGCCCCGAGCACCCGCACGCCGGCAACCAGCCGAAGGTGCTCGACGTCGCCGCCCTGAACCGCAAGAACAAGGTGGCCTGACCGCATGTCCGAGCAGCAGACCCGCACCCTCGCGGACCTCAAGGACCTCGTTCAGGTCGCGACCCCGGCGGGGGAGGAAGCGCAGCCGGCGCGTGAGCCGAAGCGCGACGCACTCGGCCGCGCCTACGCCACCGGCCGGCGCAAGGACGCGGTCGCCCGCGTCTGGATCAAGCCGGGCAAGGGCCAGATCGAGATCAACGGCAAGCCCGCGGCGAAGTACTTCGCCCGCCCGGTGCTGCGCATGCTGATCACCCAGCCCTTCCTGGTCGCCGACCGCTACCAGCAGTTCGACGTCATGGCGACGGTCAAGGGCGGCGGCCTCTCCGGCCAGGCCGGCGCGGTGCGCCACGGCATCAGCCGCGCCCTCACCAACTACGAGCCCGAGCTGCGCGCGATCCTCAAGAAGGCGGGCTTCCTGACGCGCGACCCGCGCGTGGTGGAGCGCAAGAAGTACGGCCGCGCCAAGGCCCGACGTAGCTTCCAGTTCAGCAAGCGCTGACGCCGCGCGGGCCGGCGTCCAGCGCCGGCCGCAAGGCTGTCCATCCGGAGGGGCGGGCCCGCAAGGGTCCGCCCCTCTTGCTTTCCGGGCCGCCTTGGGCGGCATATGGGGAACGAAAGGAGGGCCACGGGATGGCCAGAACCCCGACGGTGTTCATCGATGGCGAGGCAGGCACCACCGGCCTGCAGATCCGGGAGCGGCTGCGGGCCAATCCGCACCTCGCCCTTCGATCCATCGCCCCCGAGCGCCGCAAGGACCCGGAGGCGCGCCGCGCCCTGATGGCCGAGGTGGACGTGGTCATCCTCTGCCTGCCGGACGAGGCGGCGAAGGAGAGCGCGGCGCTCGCCGCCTCGCTCGGCGACCGGGCGCCGCGGCTGCTGGACGCCAGCACCGCGCACCGTGTGGACCCGAACTGGGTGTACGGCCTGCCGGAGCTCACCCCCGACCAGCCGGCGATCATCGCCGCCGCGCCACGCGTCTCCAACCCGGGCTGCTATCCGACGGGCGCGATCCTGCTGCTGCGCCCGCTGGTGGACGCGGGACTCCTGCCGCGCGACTACCCGGTGAGCGTCAACGCGATCTCGGGCTATTCCGGCGGCGGCAATGCCATGATCGCGGCCTACGAGGCGCGCACGGCGCCGGATTTCGAGTTCTACGGCCTCGCCCTCGCGCACAAGCACGTGCCGGAGCTGCAGCTCTACGCCGGCCTGACGCGTCGGCCGATCTTCGTGCCCTCGGTCGGTGACTTCCGACAGGGCATGATTGACTGCATCCCGCTCCACCTCGATACGCTGCCGGGGAAGCCCGCCGCGAAGGACATCGAGGCCGTGCTCGCCGAACGCTATCGCGGCAGCGAGTACGTCCGCGTCGTGCCGGCCGAGGCGGGCGGCAAGCTGGAGCCGCAGGCGCTGAACGGCACGAACCTGCTCGAGCTGCGCGTGCACGCGAACGAGGCGCACCGCCAGGCGGTGCTGACCGCGCGCTACGACAACCTGGGCAAGGGCGCCTCCGGCGCGGCGGTGCAGAATCTCGGCCTGATGCTGGGCGTCCCGGTGACGGCGACGCTTCCGGCGGCCGCCGAATGACGAAGGGACGATCGGGATGGACCACAACGTGAAGCCGCGCCAGACCGGCGTCTTTGGCACCCTGCTGCCCTTCGAGGGCCGCATGCCGCGGGTCCACCCCGACGCCTTCGTGGCGCCGACCGCCGTCCTCATCGGCGACGTCGAGATCGGGGAAGGCGCCAGCATCTGGTACAATTGCGTGCTGCGCGGCGACACCAACTTCATCCGCGTCGGGCGCGGCAGCAACATCCAGGACGGCACGATCGTCCACGTCGCCAACCAGAGCTTCCCGACCATCATCGGCAACGACGTCACGGTGGGCCATGCGGCGATCGTGCATGCCTGCACGCTCATGGACCGTTCCTTCGTCGGCATGGGCGCCACTGTCCTCGACGGGGCGGTGATCGAGGAGGAAGGGGTGATCGCCGCCGGCGGGGTGCTGCCTGCCGGCAAGCGCATCGGCGCCGGCGAGCTGTGGATGGGCGCACCCGCCAAGCTGGTCCGGGTGCTGAGCGAGGAGGACCGGGCCCGCTTCGCCCGCACCGCGCCGCATTACGTCAAGCTGGGCGGACGCCACCGGGCCTCGCTGTCCGAGGGCTGATCCGGCGCGCCCCCGCCCACGCTTGCCCGCCGGGCGGGGGAGGCGCTACCCAGGGCCGGAACCAGTCCAAGAGGAGTGTGCGCCGGCATGACGCAGTTCAGCACCATCCCCGAGCTGCTTCAGGCTGGAGAGGCCTCCCGCCCGGCGATTCGCGCGACCGAGGGGCGGCCGCCGCTCACCTATGCCGGCCTGCGCGATCTTACCGAGCGCACCGTCGGGACGCTCAACCGCCTCGGCATCGGCCGCGGCGATCGCGTCGCGATCGTGCTGCCGAACGGGCCGGAGATGGCGGCCTCCTTCGTCGCCATCGCAGCAGGCGCCACCACGGCGCCGCTCAACCCCGCCTACCGTGACGAGGAGTTCGAGTTCTACCTCACCGACCTCCGCGCCAAGGCGCTGGTGATCGCCCAGGGGATGGAGAGCCCTGCGCGGGACGTTGCGAAGCGCCTCGGCGTGCCAGTACTTGAACTGGTGCCCGGAGCGGAGGCGGGCAACTTCACGCTCTCCGGCACCACGGGCCGCGACCGCGCGGAGCGCCCCGGCATGGCCGAGGCGGAGGATGTCGCGCTGGTGCTGCACACCTCCGGCACCACGGCGCGGCCCAAGATCGTGCCGCTGAGCCATACCAATGTCACCGCCTCGGCGCGGCACATCCGGGACACGCTGGCACTGACGGTGGAGGACGCCTGCCTCAACGTCATGCCGCTGTTTCATATCCACGGGCTGATGGCTGCGACGCTCGCCTCGCTCGCCGCGGGCGGCGCGGTGTGCTGCACGCCGGGGTTCAACGCGCTGCACTTCTTCCGTTGGCTCGATGCGGAGCGGCCGAGCTGGTACACCGCGGTGCCGACGATGCACCAGGCGATCCTGGCGCGCGCGCCGCGCAACGCGGAGATCATCGCGCGGACGAAGCTGCGCTTCCTGCGCTCCTCCTCCGCCTCGCTGCCGGCGCAGGTGATGCGCGACCTGGAGGGGACCTTCTCGGCGCCGGTCATCGAGGCCTACGGCATGACCGAGGCGGCCCACCAGATGGCCTCCAACCCGCTGCCACCACGCCCGCGCAAGCCTGGCTATGTCGGCGTCGCCGCCGGGCCTGAGATCGCCATCATGGACGAGGCCGGCAACATCCTGCCGCAGGGCGCGATCGGCGAAGTGGTGATCCGCGGCCCGAACGTCACCAAGGGCTACGAGGCGAACCCCGAGGCCAACGCGAAGGCCTTCACCAATGGCTGGTTCCGCACCGGTGACCAGGGAATGCTCGATGCCGAGGGCTATCTGCAGCTGACGGGCCGCCTGAAGGAGCTGATCAAGCGTGGTGGCGAGCAGGTGAGCCCGCTGGAGGTGGACGGTATCCTCTCCGAGCATCCTGCGGTCGCGCAGGCGCTCACCTTCGCCATTCCGCACCCGATGCTCGGCGAGGAGGTCGGCGCCGCCATCGTGCTGCGCGAGGGGATGGAGGCGACGGAGCGCGAGATCCGCGATTTCGTCGCGAAGCACCTCGCCGACTTCAAGGTGCCGCGGAAGATCGTCTTCCTCCAGGAGATCCCGAAGGGGGCGACCGGCAAGCTGCAGCGCATCGGGCTCGCCGAGAAGCTCGGCATCACTGCCTGACGCCACGGGAATTGACGGAGCGGGCATGAAGATCTGCATCTTCGGCGCCGGCGCCATCGGCGGGCTGATGGCGGCGCGCCTGGCGCAGAAGGGCGATGCGGAGGTCACCGTCATCGCCCGCGGACCACACCTTGCCGCCATGCAGGCGAAGGGCCTGAAGCTGATCAGCGAGGGGGGACAGGAGATCGTCGTCCACCCGCGCTGCGTCGCCAGCGCCGAGGAGGCGGGGCCGCAGGATTACGTCGTGGTCACGCTGAAGGCGCATTCGCTGCCCTCCGCCGCGCGCCAGATGCAGCCCCTGCTGGGGCCGCAGACCGCCATCGTCTCCGCCGTCAACGGCATCCCGTGGTGGTACTTCTACAAGCTCCCCGGCCCCTGGGAGGACCGCCGCGTCGAGAGCGTGGACCCCGGCGGGGCGCTGTGGGATCTCCTGCATCCCTCGCGTGCCATCGGCTGCATCGTCTATCCCGCCGCCGAGGTCATCGAGCCCGGCGTGATCGAGCACACCTACGGCGACCGCTTTACCCTCGGCGAGCCGGACGGCAGCCGCAGCCCGCGCGCCCAGGCGCTGTCTGAGGTGATGATCGCCGCCGGCTTCAAGGCGCCGGTCCGCCCCCGCATCCGTGACGAGATCTGGGTCAAGCTCTGGGGCAACCTCGCTTTCAACCCGATCTCCGCGCTCACCACCGCGACCCTCGATGCGCTGATCGCCGATCCCGGCCAGCGCGGCGTCGCGCGCGCGATGATGCTCGAGGCGCAGGCCGTGGCGGAGAAGCTCGGCGTGCGCTTCGCCATCGACGTGGACAAGCGGATCGCCGGCGCGGCCGAGGTCGGCGCGCACAAGACCTCCATGCTGCAGGACCTGGAGCGCGGCCGGCCGATGGAGATCGACGCCCTGCTCGGCGTGGTGGTGGAGTTGGCCGAGCTGGTGGGGGTGGAGGCGCCGACCTGCCGCACGGTCCTCGCCCTGGTCCGCGCCCGGGCGCGCGCCGCGGGGTGCTATCCGGGCTGAGCGGTCGGGTTGCCCGGCGCCGGCCGGCCGCCGGGATCGGCCAGCGGCCAAGAGGGTGCGATCTTTGCGCCTCACGACCGCGATACCGATTGCGCAGGCGCGACGGTGGGACCACATTCGGCCGGCGAGGAAACCACCGCGGAGATTCCCGCCCATGCGACCCCTTCGCGCCTGCGCGATCGTCCTGCCGCTCCTTGGCGTCGCCGCCTGCGCCATGCCGCCGGCCGCGCCGAGTGTGAGCCTGCCGAATGACGCCTTCGTCGGCGCCGGCGACGAAACGCGCTCGGCGATCTTCAGCACCGCCGCAGCCTTCTCCAGCCCCTCGGTGCTTGCCAATCAGCCGGCAGAGGCCGCGCGCGCCGTGGCGCAGCTCGAATACCTCGCGGTGGAGATTCCAACGGGGCCGCGCTGGGTCGGCGTCAGCCCGAACGTGACGACGGCGCTGGTGGCGGCGCGCAACGAGGCGCGTGCGGCGCTTGGCATTGCCCCCAACGCCCCGCCCCAGGCGGTGATCGACCAGCTCTACCAGGCCTCTCGCGCGCTGCGCGCCGGGGATCGCGCGGCCGCGGAGCGCAGCCTCAGCCCGACGGTGTTCCAGGGCGGTGGCGCCTCCACCCTGAGCCGCCTCGCAGCCCTGCCGCCGATGCCGCAGGCAAACCAGGCGGCGGTGCTCGCCCAATTCGAGCTGTGGCGGCTCGACCGCGAGAACAACGACAGCGGCGGGGGGCCGGGCGGCGGTGGCGGCGGAGGAGGCTACCTGTGACGAGCCATAGTCCAGCGGCGGCCGGGCGGCGCCGAGGAGGTGCATCGGCGCCCGCGCTGGCGCAGCGGCGGCTCCTCCTGTCCGTCCTTCTGCTCGGCGGCGCTGCCGCGGCGTGTGCGCCGGCCGCGCCACCACCCTCCGCCGTGCTGCCGCCGGATGCGGTGCAGGGCGCCGGGGATCCGACTCGGGCGGCAATCCTCCACTCCGCGGATGCCTTCTCCAGCCAGGCGCGATTGGCTGGCCGGCTCGAGGAGGCGGCCCGGGCGGTGGCCGAGGTCGAGTACCTCGCGGTCGAACTGTCCACCGGCCCGCGCTGGGTCGGGCTGTCGCCGCTCGTCAGCCAGCAGATGCAGGGCGCGCGGGCGGAGCTGCGCGGCGTGCTCGGGATCCCTCCCAGCGCGCCGCCGCAGGCGGTGATCGACCAGCTCTTCGCCGCCAGCCGGGCGCTGCGCGCGGGGAATCAGGCCGGCGCCGCGGCGGCGCTCTCTCCCGCCGTCTTCCCCGCGGGCGGCAGGGCGACGCTGGAGCGGCTCGCCAACCTGCCGCCCTTGCCGCGCACTGCCGCGGCCACCGCCTTCGCCCAGCAGGAATTGACGCGCAGCGACATGGGGCCTGAGCGTGCCCCCGGCGTTGTCCCACGGTTGCACCGTTGAGAAGGGCAAAGGCGGGCGGACACGCGAAGCGTGGCCTTGGCGCCACGCTGCTGGCATCTGTTGCCGTCGCCTCGCTGGCCATCAGCATCGGGGGATGCACCGAGCTGCGCACGCCGGCGCCCGGCCAGGGGATGCAGGTTGTCCTCTCGCCCGATCCGGGCGATCCGCTACGCGGGACGGTCCGCGCCGCGGCCGCGGATTTCGCCGATTCCGGGCGAGCCCTCACAGGACGGCCGCGCGAGGCGGCGCTCGCCGCGGCACGGCTGGAGTACCTGGCCGCCGCGGTTCCGGCCGACCGACGCTTCGCGCCGATGTCGGCCTCAGTCCGCTTCGCGCTTGCCAATGCGCGCACGGAGCTGCGCAACGCCCTCGGCACGCGGGCCGACGCCGCGCCGCCGGCGGTGATTGCCGCGCTCGCGGGCGCAGCGCGGGCGCTCGGCACCGGCGACACCGCGGCCGCGGAGCGGGCCCTTTCGCCAGCGCTGTTCGATCCGGGCGGAGCGGAGACACTGCGGCGCCTGGGCGAACTCGGCCCGCTGCCCTCCGCGATGCTCGCCTCGCAGCAGACGGCGCATGAGATGGCGCGGCTCGATGCCGACCAGCGCTGGTTCGGGACCATCGCCACCGAGCCGGATGTGAGCGCCGGACAGACGACGGTCGGCCTCGGCGGCGACTCGGGCTACTGAGTCCGGCGGCGGTGGACGGGCAACGGGCGGCCCCCGCCGCCCCGGCTCAATCGGTCGCGATCACCTTCACGTAGCTCCCCGGCGCGTCCTCGATGGCAGGCAGGCCGCCGGTGCCAGGGACGCGCGCAGGGACCGTCTCCTTCGAGAGGGACGTCACCCAGCGGTGCCAGTCCGGCCACCAGGAGCCGGCGAGTTCCGTGGCGCCGGCGAACCACTGATCGGGATCGGGCGGGAGCTCCTCGTTCACCCAATGGCTGTACTTGCCTGCGTCCGGCGGGTTCACGACGCCTGCGATGTGGCCGGAGGCAGCAAGGACGAAGCGTATCGGTCCCTGGTAGATCTGGGTTGCGCGGTAGGTACTCTTCCACGGCGCGATGTGGTCCTCGCGCGTGGAGAGGATGTAGGTCGGAACCTTGATCTTCCGGAGGTCCAGCTTCACGCCGTCAAGCTCAATCGCGCCCGGCTTCACCAGGTCGTTGTCCTGGTACATCCGGCGCAGATAGAAGCTGTGCATGCACGCCGGCATGCGCGTGGAATCGTCGTTCCAGTAGAGCAGGTCGAAGGGGAAGGGGTCCTGCCCGAGGAGGTAGTTGTTCACGACGAAGGACCAGATCAGGTCGTTCGCGCGCAGCATGTTGAAGGTGGTCGCCATCTCGCGGCCTTCGAGGTAGCCGCGCTCGTTCATCTTCTCCTCGAGCGACTTGAGCTGCTCCTCGTCGATGAAGACGCCGAGCTCCCCCGCCTCCTCGAAGTCCACCATGGTGGTGAAGAAGGTCGCACTCTTGATCCGCGTGTCGCGCTTCGCCGCCATGTGCGCCAGCGTGCAGGCGAGCAGCGTGCCGCCGAGGCAGTAGCCGATCACGTTGAAGGCGCGCTCCCCGGTCGCCTTCTCCATCGCCTCGAGCGCGGCGTAGGGCCCTTCGCGCATGTAGTCGTCGAAGCACTTCTGGGCGAGCCGCTCGTCCGGGTTGACCCAGGAGATCATGAAGACCGTGTGGCCCTGCTCGACGGCCCAGCGCACGAAGCTGTTCTTCGGGCGCAGGTCGAGGATGTAGTACTTGTTGATCCAGGGCGGGATGATCAGCAGCGGCCGCTTCAGCACCTGCGGCGTGCTCGGCGCGTACTGGATCAGCTGCATCAGGTCGTTCTGGTAGATCACCTTGCCCGGCGTGACGGCGATGTTCTCGCCCACCTTGAACTTGGTGTCGTCCGTCATCCGGATCCGGAGCTGGCCTCTGCCCCGCTCGAGGTCGGCGAGCAGGTTGGAGAGGCCCCTGAGCAGGTTCTCGCCGCCCGTCTCGGCGGTCTTGCGCAGCACCTCCGGGTTGGTGAGCAGGAAATTCGTGGGGCTCATCGCGTCCACGAATTGGCGCGTGTAGAAGTCCACCTTCTGCGCCGTCTTCGGGTCGAGTCCCTCGGCCTGCCGGACGACGTTCTGGAAATACCGGGCGGAGAGCAGGTAGGACTGGCGGATGAAGTCGAAGATCTCGTTCTCGCGCCAGGCCTCGTCCTTGAAGCGCCGGTCGGCGGGGTTTTCGCGGATCACCGGCTCCACGGGCTGGCCGCCCAGGATGCGCCGGGCCGTGTTCTGCCACAGCGTCAGGTAGTCCTGCCAGAAGCCGATCTGCGCCTGCATCAGCCGGCCCGGATTGGCCATCAGCCGCGCCGTCATCTCCATGAAGGCACTGCCGATGCCGAGCGGGTCCGGCGTGGACGGGACGGCGCCGCCGTCGGCCGCCTGGCGCTTGAGGAAGTCGGCAACGATGCGCTGCCCGCGCTCCGCCACGTCCGCCATGGTGCGGGCGACGAGGGTTGGGTCCGGCAGTCGAAAATGTGGGGTGGGGGTGCCGCTGCTCGGGGAGTTGGTTTCGGCCATTACGTTCTCTGTTCGACGCGAAGGAGGG
>JADGHI010000382.1 GCA_019689515.1 Acetobacteraceae bacterium
GCGCGAGCGGCGCGCCGAGGTCGCGCAGCAGGCAGGTGCGCATGCGGATGATGTAGGCGATCGGGCCGAGCGGCTTCACCGCCTGGGTCCAGATCGCGCCGTGGTAGGAGGGGTCGGGCTTGTTGAGGGTGGGGAAGCGGTCGGCGTGCTTCTCCCAGTCGAAATTGCCCCCGTCCACGACGACGCCGCCAATCGCGGTGCCATGGCCGCCGATCCACTTGGTGGTGGAATGCATCACCACCGCCGCGCCGTGCTCGAGCGGGCGGCAGATCACCGGGGCAGCGGTGTTGTCCATGATCAGCGGCACGCCGATCTCGCGCCCGATCCGCGCGACCTCGGCGATCGGGAAGACCTCAAGCTTCGGGTTGGGCAGGGTCTCGGCGTAGTAGGCGCGGGTGCGGGAGTCGGTCGCGCGGCGGAAATTCTCGGGATCGGACGGATCGACGAACCGGACCTCGACGCCCAGACCCTTCATTGTGTTGGCGAACAGGTTCCAGGTGCCGCCGTAGAGGTCGGTCGAGGAGACGATGTTGTCCCCGGGCTCGGTCAGGTTGAGGATCGAGAAGGTCGTGGCCGCCTGGCCGGAGCCGAGCGCGAGGGCCGCCACCCCGCCTTCCAGCGCCGCGACGCGCTTCTCCAGCACGTCCACGGTCGGGTTCATGATGCGGGTGTAGATGAACCCCATTTCCTGCAGCGCGAAGAGCCGCGCGGCATGGCCGGTGTCCTGGAACTGGTAGGAGGTGGTCTGGTGGATCGGCACCGCGACGGAGCCGGTGGTCGGGTCGGCCCGCCAGCCGGCGTGCAGCACCACGGTTTCGGGGTTGGTGGAGGCGGCGGGCGTGTCGGTCATGCGGCTCGGCTCCTGTCCGGGGCTGGCGTTCGATCGCGGGGACCCTACGCCGGCGCGCGCGCTTCGGCCAGTCCGGCGCGAGGCTAGGGGCACGGCGCGAAGGGGCTTTCTCCGGATGGTCTCCGGCGGGCAAGTCCGCCTCCGCCGGCGGGGAAGGGGCGAAGGTTTTCGCTCCCCGGTCCGGGGCCCGATTCGCTTCCGACAGTGGAACGGCAGGCCCTCAAGGGCTTGGGGTATGCGTTCCTCCTTTCCACATGACGTGGTAGGAGGCCCCCATGACGCCTGCCCAGACCCCGATCGCGCTCGGCGCCGACCATGCCGGCGTCGGCCTGAAGGCCACGCTGCGGGAAGCGCTCCGCGCCGCCGGCCATCCTGTGCTCGACCTCGGCACGGAAGGCGAGGCCAGCGTGGACTATCCGGACTTCGCCCGCGCCGTCTGCGCCGCGGTCACCGAGGGCCGCGCCCGGTTCGGCGTGCTGGTCTGCGGCACCGGCATCGGCATCTCGATCGCGGCCAACCGCGACCCCGCCATCCGCTGCGCCCTGGTGCACGACGCAACCGCCGCGCGGCTGACCCGCGCGCACAACGACGCCAACGTGATCGCCTTCGGCGCCCGTCTGATCGGGACGGAGGTGGCGCTGGACGCGCTGCGCGTTTTCCTCTCCACGCCCTATGAGGGCGGCCGGCACAACCGCAGAGTCGCCAAGCTAAGCCCGGACTGGACCCCACCGTCATGAACGAACAGAGCCGTTCCCCGGCCGCCGCCCCGGCCCGCTTCTTCACCGCCCCGCTCGCCGAGGCCGATCCGGAGATCGCCGCGGCGGTCGCGCGGGAGCTCGAGCGCCAGCAGGACGGCATCGAGCTGATCGCGAGCGAGAACATCGTCTCCCGCGCGGTGCTGGAGGCACAGGGCAGCGTCCTGACCAACAAGTACGCCGAGGGCTATCCCGGCCGGCGCTACTACGGCGGCTGCGAGTTCGTGGACATCGCCGAGACCCTGGCGATCGAGCGGGCGAAGCAGCTCTTCGGCTGCGGCTTCGCCAATGTGCAGCCGCATTCCGGGGCACAGGCCAATGCGGCGGTCTTCTTCGCGCTGCTGCAGCCCGGCGACACCTTCATGGGGCTCGACCTCGCCGCGGGCGGGCACCTGACCCATGGCTCGCCGGTGAACGTCTCCGGCAAGTGGTTCCGGCCCGTGCCCTACACGGTGCGGCGCGAGGACCAGCGCATCGACATGGACGAGGTCGCGCGCATCGCGCGCGAGAGCCGGCCGAAGCTGATCATCGCCGGCGGCAGCGCTTATGCGCGGCACTGGGACTTCGCGCGCTTCCGCGAGATCGCCGACGAGGTCGGCGCCTACTTCATGGTGGACATGGCGCATTTCGCCGGGCTGGTGGCGGGCGGGGCGCATCCCTCGCCCTTCCCGCACGCGCATGTCGTCACCACCACGACGCACAAGACGCTGCGCGGCCCGCGCGGCGGGATGATCCTGACGAACGACGAGGCGCTCGCGAAGAAGATCAACTCCGCGATCTTCCCCGGCACCCAGGGCGGGCCGCTGATGCATGTGATCGCGGCCAAGGCTGTCGCCTTCGGGGAAGCGCTGCGGCCGGAATTCCGTGCCTATGCCCGGCAGGTCGTGGCCAATGCGAAGGCGCTGGCGGAGACGCTGGCGGGGCAGGGGCTTGGCCTCGTCACCGGCGGGACGGACAATCACCTGGTGCTGGTGGACCTGCGGCCGAAGGGCCTGACCGGCAAGGCGGCGGAGGCCTCGCTGAACCGCGCGCACCTCACCTGCAACAAGAACGCCATCCCCTTCGACCCCGAGAAGCCGATGGTCACCTCCGGCATCCGCCTCGGCACACCGGCGGGAACGACGCGCGGCCTCGGCGAGGCGGAGTTCCGCGAGGTCGCGGCCATGATCGGCGAGGTGCTGGACGGGCTCGCCCGCGCCAACTCGCCCGAGGGCAACGAGGCGGTGGAGCAGGCGGTGAAGGCACGGGTGCTCTCGCTTTGCCGCCGCTTCCCGATCTACCAGGCGGCGGCCTGACGGGGCGCGGTGCAGGGCGCGATGGGATAGGGAGGAAACCATGCGCTGCCCTTTCTGCGGAGGCGAGGACACGCAGGTGAAGGACAGCCGCCCTGCGGAGGATGGTGGCGCGATCCGGCGTCGGCGCGCCTGCCCCGCCTGCGGCGCGCGCTTCACCACCTTCGAGCGGGTCCAGCTCCGTGAGCTCACCGTCATCAAGTCGGACGGGCGGCGCGTGCCCTTCGACCGCGAGAAGCTCGCGCGCTCGATCCGCATCGCGCTACGCAAGCGCCCGGTGGACGAGGACCGCGTCGAGCGGATCGTGAACGGCATCCAGCGCCGGCTGGAGACCGAGGGCGAGCAGGAGATCACCTCGCGCCAGATCGGCGAGATGGTGATGGAGGTGCTGAAGGACCTCGACCAGGTGGCCTATGTGCGCTTCGCGAGCGTCTATCGGAATTTCCGCGAGGCGAAGGACTTCCAGGCCTTCCTGGGGCAGCTGGACGCAGGCTGAGGCGATATCGCCGCGCACCCGCACCCGCGCCCCTGGTTTTCGAGGCGGGTGGCGCCCCGTCCGGCAGCGGCCGACGACACCCCTTGCCGATCCGGTCTGGCCGGTTTCGGCGGCAGCCGCCGCTGCTTCGGCCAATAGGCCCGGCCTGGCATGTCGCCGATCCCTAGATGATCCGAGCCACGCGGTGCCCTGAGGCGCGTGCCGCGCCGGCCTCGCCGCCTTGCGGCGGAGCGCCCGGAGCGGTCTAACCCCGTCCCGCATGCCGCCGCCATCCGCCGAGCCCGACGACCTGACCCATATGCGTGCCGCTCTTGCGCTGGCCCGGCGCGGGCTTGGCAATGCCTGGCCGAATCCCGCTGTGGGCTGCGTCCTGGTGCGCGACGGGCGCGTGGTCGGCCGCGGCTGGACCCAGCCAGGCGGCCGGCCCCATGCGGAAACCGAGGCGCTGCGGCGCGCCGGGCCCGAGGGGGCGCGCGGCGCCACCGCCTATGTCACCCTCGAACCCTGCTCCCATCACGGCCGCACGCCGCCCTGCTGCGACGCGCTGATCGCCGCGGGAGTCGCCCGGGTCGTGGTCGCCCTTCAGGACCCGGATTCGCGGGTGAACGGCCGCGGCATCGCCCGGCTGCGCGCGGCGGGGATCGCCGTCGAGACGGGCCTCTGCGAGGCCGAGGCGAGGGCGATCAATGCTGGCTTCATCCGCCGCATCCATCTCGGCCTGCCGCTGGTGACGCTCAAGCTGGCCACCACGCTCGACGGGCGTATCGCAACCGCCACCGGCGAGAGCCGCTGGATCACCGGCCCCGAGGCGCGGCGCGAGGCCCACGCGCTGCGCGCGCGCCACGATGCGGTGCTGGTCGGCAGCGGCACGGTGCTGGCCGACGATCCCGACCTGACCTGCCGCCTGCCGGGGATGGCGAAAACGCCCGTGCTGCGGGTAGTCGCGGACTCGCGCCTGCGGACGCCGCCCGCCGCGCGGTTGGTTGCGACCGCTCGGCAGGTGCCGACCTGGATCGTCACCCGCCCGGGC
>JADGHI010000383.1 GCA_019689515.1 Acetobacteraceae bacterium
TAACCACCCGCCGGGCGGGGGGGCGGGGGGCGCCCCCGCGGGGGGCGGGGCGCCCGGGCGCGGCGGACGACGTCGATGCCCTCCAGCCCGAACAGCAGCGGATGGTGCAGGTGCACGATGTCCGGCCGCAGCCGCGCCACCAGGGGTGCGATCTCCGCCAGGCCGTAGACGTCGCCCTGCGCCAGGAAGAACCGGTCGAAGGTTCCGAGCGAGACGAGCATCTCGTCCGGCGCGTCGCCCACCGCCTGCAGCAGCGTTCCCGGCTTGCGCTCGCGCAGCAGGTCCGTGACGGCCGCGAGGAACAGGCCTTCCGCCCCGTGCCGGTCGCGCAGCGCGCGGAACAGGCCGTGCGCGAAGGTCTCGGTTCCGCCGGGCTGCAGATGCGGATGGTTGTGAGCGAGGAAGAGGATGCGCATGGCGGGCGAGCGGGCGCGGCTCATGCGGCGGGGAAGCGCGTCATCAGCGCGGCGATGGCCTCGCCCCAGCGGAGGTGGTGCAGGCGCCGGTTGTAGGCGCCGGCCAGGGTCCGGGCGTGGCCCTCGTGGGTCGCGATGGACTGGCGCTCGAAGTGGAACAGCTCGGCCGAGGGCTCGTAGGCGATCTCGTGGCCAAGTGCGCGCAGGCGCAGGCAGAGGTCGGAATCCTCGAAGTCGCCGACGATGTAGTCGGTGCAGAAGCCGCCTGCGGCCTCGAAGGCGGAGCGGCGAACACAAAGCGCCGCGCCGGTCACGCCTGGCACGCGCCTGGCGCGGGCGGCTGCCGGATGGGTGCGGGGGAAACCCTTGGCATAGTGGTCGTTGAACCACTCGCCGTCACCAGCGCGGCGAAAGAAGAGGCCGGCATGCTGCACCGAGCCGTCGTCGAAGAGCAGCTTCGGCCCGACGGCGGCCAGCCGGCGGTCGCGCGCGAGCCGGCCGAGCAGGCGGCCAAGCCAGCCGGGCGCGGCGGGCAGCACATCCGAGTTCAGGAAGACCAGCGTCGCCGCCGCCGGGTGCGCGGCCGCGGCGCCGGCGTTGCAGGCGGCGGCATAGCCGCCGTTGGCCGGCATGACGACGAGCGTCATCGGCAGGTCGAGCATGGCCGAGAGGCCGCGCAGCAGGTGCTCGACGTCGCTGCGCTGCTCCGGCGAATCCAGCACGAAGACGAGATCGGCGCCGCGCGTCTGCGAATCGCGGCCGAAGGCGCAGACCTGGAAGCGCAGGAACCGCATGTTGCGGTAGAGCGGCACGATCAGGCTGGCGCGCGGGCTGTGTCGCGTGGAGGAGGGGGACCTGCGGCCGATCGCGACCACCTCCGGCGTACCTGCGATGGCGCGCAGCGCCGCGCGGTGCAGGCGCGCGGCGGCGGGGCCGAGGCAATTGTCGAGCAGTGCCGGCGTCACCGCCTTCGGATGTACGGACCGCAGTACGAGGTCACGCGCCTGGACCGGCGGCAGAAGTGCGGGCGCCGCGGCGAGCTCGATCGCCTCGCCGGAGCGGAGGCGGAGGCCGAGGCGCCACTGTGCGACGCCGGACCGGTCCGCGTCCGGCAGATGAGCGACGAAGCCGGGCGTCGGTCCGGCCCGGCCGAAGGCCGCGCGCGCGAAGCGCTCCTCCAGGTCCGGGCGCGGCACGCGGTGCAGCGCCTCGGGCGGCAGGGGGATGGCGCCGAGCGGGCCGCGCAGCTCGAGCCCGGCGAGGAGGCCGAGCGGATCGCGTACCCAGCCGCACAGGAACACGCCGCCCTCGCGGTCCGAGAGCGCGAGCTCCAGCGCCCCGCCGAGGGGGTGCGTGGGGTCGTCGAGGCGCTGCGGCCGCGCGGGCGCGAGGAGTTGCGCCTCGCGCAGCAGTGCGGCGCAGCGTGGATCGCGCGCCGCTCGTGCCGTGAAGGCGGTCAGGACGCGGCGCCCTGCCGCACTCGTGCCGGAGATGCCGGTGCGCAGCAGCGTGGCGACCGTCGGCAGCCGCGATGTGGTGCCGCCGCCCGATGTTTGCGGCGCGAAGGGCAGGGGCCGGGCCGGTGCCGGCGGGAGGAGCAGTGCGCCGGGCGGCGGTGCCCCATCCAGGAGAAGGATCCCGGCGACCGGCGCCTCGATGCGTCGCACGCTTCCCCGCGTAAGGAGATACCACGCGCCGTCCGGCGCATGCGGCACCGCCCAGGCCGAGAAGGCCGCATCGGGGCGGCTCAGCGCGCGGGCCGCTCCCGCCTCGGCGCCGCGTGCCACGGCGGCGCGGGCCAGCGCATGGCAGACGGCGGCCAGGCCGGGATCGGTCGTGGCGCGCAACGCCGGCGCGCAGGTGCCGACCAGGAAGCGGAGCAGCGTGTATCGCTCTGCCGGCGCGCGTCCCGCGAGCAACAGCGCTTCGGCTGGAATCGGAAGATCGAGGCGGAAGGCGGCGATGGTCTCGCCGCCCTTCCGGACCTCGCAGGGCGTGCCCGGCGCGAGCGCACCGGCACGGCTGCGCGCCGCGAAGACGAGACGCGGCGCGTCCGCAGGACCCAGGGTGAGGGAGGCCGTCGGCGGCGCAAGTGGTGCGCCGCCGACGACGAGTGTCGTCGTGCCGTCTCGCGGCAGCGGGCCGGTGGCCTGCAGTTCGAGCAGCAGCAAGCCGGCCTCGCCGAGCTGCGCGAGGCGATGCTCGGTCGCGGCCGTCGCTGGCGCGCCGTCCCGTGGCAAGGCGAGGGCTGCGGCGGGGGCGCCCTGCGGCGGCTCTGCTTCCGTCTGGCGGTGATCGAGCACGCGGCCCTCCCCCTCAGCCTCAGACGATCTTCACGTAGGCGTCGATATTGCCCACGAGGTCGTCGCGCGAGATGCCGACCAGCTTGATCTCGTCGCCACCCAGCTTGATGACGGCGCCGTCCGGCGCGTCCTTGACGTGGGGGATGAGATCCTGGGCCGAGGTGAGGCCCGCCTTGCCGCCGAGCTTGAAGCCATCGGCCTTGATGGCGATGACGTCCTCGCCGGGCTGGAAGTCGAGCACCACGTCCTTCCCGAAGCCGTGCTCGAAGTAGAAGGTGTCGGCGCCGCCCTGCCCGGCCAGGGTGTCGTGGCCCTTGCCGCCGGCCAGGGTGTCGGCACCGGCGCCACCGGCCAGGAAGTCGTGGCCATCGCCGCCCGCGAGCGAGTCGTCGCCCTCGCCGCCGGCCAGGGTGTCGTGGCCGTCGCCGCCGCTCAGGGTGTCGTTCCCGGCGCCGCCCGCGAGGGTGTCCTTGCCGTCGCCGCCGTCGAGGATGTCGTCCCCGTCCCCGCCGGCCAGGACGTCGTCGCCCTTGCCGCCGAGCAGGACGTCCCTGCCCGCGCCGCCGCTCAGGGCGTCGTTGCCGTCGCCGCCGTCGAGGAGGTCGTTGCCGTCGCCGCCGTCGAGGAGGTCGTCGCCCTTCTCGCCGAACAGCAGGTCGTCGCCGGCGTCGCCGAACAGCGCGTCGTCCCCGTTGCCGCCGAAGACCAGGTCGTCGCCGAGCCCCGCGTGGACGGTGTCGGCGCCGCCGAAGGTGAGGATCAGGTTGTCGAAGCCGCCCGGGATATCTCCGTCCGCATCGACGAGGTCAGAGCCATTTCCGCCGAGGTACAGCCCTCCGGGCATGGTGGCGAAATCGACCATCGTTCGCTCGCTCCCGCAAATGGTGCCAGCCGGTGGTGCCGGCGAGGCGAGAGCATCTTAGGATTGTAGATACAGGGCAGAAGAACCCGTTTTACGCGTTCCACAATTTTCCACACAACCTATAGGTGCATAGGACGACGGCATCGCATAGCCAATTCCGCGCACGGTCTGGATCGCCTTCGGGTCGGACTTCTTGCGCAACCGCTTCACCAGATCATCCACGGACCGGTCCTCGGGACGCCATGGGCGACGGAAGACGTGTCGGCAGATGGTTTCGCGATCCACCGCCTCTCCACCCGCAACGGTGAGCAATCGGAGCAGTTCGAACTCGGCGCCCGTCAACCGGTGGGCTGCACCGTCGGGGCCAAGGAGGCACCGCTCCTCGACCGAAAGGCGCCAGGCGGTTCGGGCGCCGTCGCTGGCAACGCGCGCCGGCGCGTCCTCGCGATGCTGCGCCGCGGCAACCGGCCGGGCGCGGCGGAGTACCGCGCGGATCCGGGCCACGGCTTCGACGGTCGAGACGTCCCGGTGCAGGTAGTCGTCCGCGCCGGCCTCCAGCATGGCGGCTCGCCTGGCGGGCGTATCGTCCGCGCCGGCGATCAGGATGCAGGGGATCGAGGAGGTGGCGCGTAACCGCCGCAGGGCAGCGATCGGCGACCAACACGCCGCCGCCGTACCGGGCAGCAGGACCAGCACGTGGCGACGCTCGGCGACGCAGGCGAGCAGGCGCTCCAGGGTCGGCTCGTTGTCCAGCCGGAAGCCGTGGGCTGTGAGCGCGGAGGCGAGGCGGACAGTGGATGGGGGGGAGTCCAGGCCCAGCAGGGGGAG
>JADGHI010000384.1 GCA_019689515.1 Acetobacteraceae bacterium
GTGCCGGTGCTGCGCACGCGCGCGCCGGGAGGCGCGCCCGGCGCCGAGGCGATCCGCGCCCTCCTCCTCGGCGGCGGCACCGGCTGGGACCCGGTCGCCGAGGCGATGCTCCACTTCGCCGCCCGGCGCGAGCACCTGACGCGGACCATCCGCCCGGCGCTCGACGCCGGGATGTGGGTCGTGTGCGACCGCTTCGCCGATTCCACGCTCGCCTATCAGGGCTTCGGCCAGGGCCTTCCGCGCGCCGTGTTCGACGCGCTGGCGGCGCTGACCCTCGACGGCCTCGCCCCCGACCTCACCCTGGTCCTCGACCTGCCGCCGGAGACGGGGATGGCCCGCGCCCGCGCCCGCGGCGAGGCCGCGACCCGCTACGAGCGCCTCGGCCTCGAATTCCACGCCCGCATCCGCGCCGGCTTCCGCGCCATCGCGGAGGCCGAACCGGCCCGCTGCGTCCTGGTGGACGCCGCACGCCCGGTGGATGCGGTCGCGGACGATCTCCGCGCCCTGGTCCGCGCGCGCCTCGGCGCCCCCCTGTCGCCATGAGCGACCTGCCGCCGCTCGAGCCGCGCGCCAACCCCGACCTCGTCGGCCACGACCACGCCGCGCGGGCGCTGGAAGAGGCCGCGCGGTCGGGCCGCCTGCACCATGCCTGGCTGCTCGCCGGCCCACCCGGGGTGGGCAAGGCGACGCTCGCCTACCGCTTCGCGCGCTGGCTGCTCGCCGGCGCGCCGCCTTCGCCCGGCGGCGGTGCCGCGCCGCTCGCCCTGGACCCGCGCCACCCCGTCTTCCGCCGCGTCGCCGCCGGCGCCCATGCCGACCTGCTCGCCATCGAGCCCGGCACCCTTCAGGGCAGCCGCAAGCGCGCCGATGTGATCAACGTGGACGCGGCGCGGCTGATTCCCTCCTTCATGGCGCTCACCGCCGCCGAGGGGGGCTGGCGCGTCGTGATCATAGACGGCGCGGAAACCATGGCCGCCCCGGCCGCCAACGCGCTCCTCAAGATCCTGGAGGAGCCGCCGCCGCGCGCCGTCCTGCTCGTCGTCACCGCCGCCCCCGGGCGGCTCCTGCCCACGATCCGCAGCCGCTGCCGCCGGCTCGACCTCTTCCCGCTGGAGGACGCCGCGCTGCTGCCGCTGCTCGGGCGCTGGCTGCCGGACATGCCCGAGGCGGAGCGGCGGGACCTCGCCCGCCTCGCCGGCGGCTCGCCCGGCCGCGCCCTGGCCCTGGCGGAGGAGGGCGGCCTCGCGCTTCAGGCCCTGGTGGAGGAGGTGCTCGCCGGGCTCCTCCGCCCCGATCCGCGCCAGGCCCATGCGGTTGCCGACCGCCTCGCCGCGGGGAACGACACGACGGCCTTCCTGACCTTCTTCTCCCTGCTCCGCCAGGCGATCGCGGCCGCGACGCGCCTCGCCGCGCGCGACGCCGCCGCGGCGCCCGCCTGGGTCGCGCGCCGTCCGCTTGCCGAGTGGTCCGCGCTGTGGGATAGGCTCGGCCGCCTCGCGGCGGAGACGGACGCACTCAACCTAGACCGCAGACAGGCGGTCCTGACCGGGCTGGGCTGGCTCGCCGCGCCTGGGCGCGGCTGAGCGCGACCGCAAGCACGCACGCAAGCGAACGAAGGGCGAGACCGATGGCCGAGGGCGACGCCCGGCGAATCTACCTCACGACGCCGATCTACTACGTCAACGACCGGCCGCACATCGGCCACGCCTACACCAGCCTCGCCACCGACGTGCTGGCGCGCTGGTACCGGCTCGACGGGCGGGAGGTGTTCTTCCTCACCGGCACCGACGAGCACGGCCAGAAGGTCGAGAAGGCGGCGCAGGAAGCGGGCATGGACCCGCAGTCCTTCACCGATCAGGTGAGCCAGCATTTCCGCGACCTCGCGCGGCGGATGAACTTCTCCAACGACGACTTCATCCGCACCACGGAAGAGCGCCACAAGCGCGCCTGCACGGCGCTGTGGGAGGAGCTCGCGCGCCGCGGCGAGATCTATCTCGGCCACTACGAGGGCTGGTACGCGGTGCGCGACGAGGCCTTCTACGGCCCGGACGAGATCACGGAGCGCGACGGCCAGCGCTTCGCCCCCTCCGGCGCGCCGGTCGAGTGGGTGCGCGAGCCCTCCTACTTCTTCCGCCTCTCCGCCTGGGGCGAGCGGCTGCTGAAGTTCTACGACGAGAACCCGGACTTCATCCTGCCGCCCGGCCGCCGCAACGAGGTGATCAGCTTCGTCAAGGCGGGCCTGCAGGACCTCTCGATCAGCCGCACCAGCTTCCGCTGGGGCGTGCCGGTGCCGGGCGACCCGAAGCATGTGATGTATGTCTGGCTGGACGCGCTGACCAACTACATCACCGCCGTCGGCTATCCCGACACCAGCGCGCCGCTCTGGCGCTTCTGGCCGGCGGATGTGCATTTCGTCGGCAAGGACATCCTGCGCTTCCACGCGATCTACTGGCCGGCCTTCCTGATGGCCGCCGGGCTCCCGCCGCCGCGCCGCGTCTTCGCCCATGGCTGGTGGACCAACGAGGGGCAGAAGATCTCGAAGTCGCTCGGCAACGTCATCGATCCGCTGGCGCTGATCGAGACCTACGGCCTCGACCCGGTGCGCTACTTCCTGCTGCGCGAGGTGCCCTTCGGCCAGGACGGCGACTTCTCCCGCCGCGCCCTGATCGCGCGCCTCAACAACGAGCTCGCCAACGACCTCGGCAACCTCGCCCAGCGCACGCTGAGCCTGATCCAGCGCAATTGCGACGCCCGCCTGCCGGAGCGCACGCCGCCCACGGACTCCGACCGCGAGCTCCTCGACGCCGCCGCGGCCCTGCCCGACCGGCTGCGCGCCCTGCTCGACCGCCAGGCCTTCCACGAGGCGCTGGAGCAGGTCTGGACCGTGGTGCGCCTCGGCAATTCGTGGATCGACCGCGAGAAGCCCTGGGCGCTGCGCAAGACCGACCCCGCGCGGATGGCTGCCGTGCTGCGCACCCTGCACGACGCGATGCGCGTGCTCGCCACGGTGTTGCAGCCCTTCATGCCCGACACCATGTCGCGGATGCTCGACCAGCTCGGCGTCCCGGCAGAGGCGCGCAGCCTCGCCGCGCTCGCCACGCCGCTGCCGGGCGGCATCGCCCTGCCGCCGCCGGCGCCGCTGTTCCAGAAGATCCAGGACCCGCCCGCCTAGGCCATCGCATGTTGATCGACAGCCATTGCCACCTCGATTACTACGTCGAGGCGGAGATCGAGGACGTCATCGCCCGCGCCCACGAGGCCGGCGTGGCCGAGATGGTCACGATCGGCACCCGCATCCCCCAGGCCGCGAAGGTGAAGGCCCTCGCCGAGCGCTTCCCCTCCGTCTGGGGAACGGTCGGCATCCATCCGCACAACGCGGGCGAGTACGATCCCCTGCCGACGCCGGAGGAGATCGCCGCCCTCGCCGACCACCCGCGCATCATCGGCATCGGCGAGAGCGGGCTCGACTACTTCTACGACAAGTCGCCGCGCCCGGTGCAGCAGGAGAGCTTCCGGCGCCACATCCGTGCCGCGCGCCTCGCCGGCCTGCCGCTCGCCATCCACGCCCGCCAGGCGGATGACGACATCCTCCGCATCCTGCGTGAGGAGCGCGAGGAAGGCGGCGCCTTCGACTTCCTCCTCCACTGCTTCAGCTCGACGCGGCAGCTCGCCGAGGAGGCGGTGGCCATGGGCGCCTACATCTCCTTCTCCGGCATCCTGACCTTCCCGAAGAGCGAGGAGATCCGCGCCATCGCCCGCGACCTTCCCGCCGAGCGCCTGCTGGTCGAGACGGATGCGCCCTACCTCGCCCCCGTGCCGCTGCGCGGCAAGCGCTGCGAGCCCGCCTATGTGGCCCACACCGCCAAGGTGCTCGCCGAGGTGCGGGGCCTGGAGAGCGCCGCGCTCGCCGACCTGACGACGCGCAATTTCCGCCGCCTCTTCAAGAAGGCTGCGTGAGCGGCTGGCGGCCGTGCCTCGCCTGAAGGTCACGCTCCTCGGCTGCGGCCCCTCCGGCGGGGTGCCGACCCTCGGCGGGCCGGACGGGCACGGCGACTGGGGCGATTGCGACCCCACCGAGCCGGCCAACCGCCGCACGCGCTCGAGCGTGGTGATCGAGAGCGGTGCCGATGGCGGGCGCCTGTTGGTGGACGCAGGCCCCGATCTGCGCGCGCAGCTCCTCGCCGCCGGCATCGGCCGCATCGATGCGGTGCTGTTCACCCACGCCCATGCCGACCACATCATGGGCATTGACGAGCTGCGCACGATCAACCGGATCACCGGCAAGCCCCTGCCCGCCATCGCCACGGCGGAGACGCTCGCGGAGCTGCGCCGGCGCTTCGACTACGCCTTCCTGCGCGCCGCGCCCGGCGGCTACCGACCCGGGAGGGGAAACACAACGGACGCG
>JADGHI010000385.1 GCA_019689515.1 Acetobacteraceae bacterium
GACCAGCCGGGTGCCGGCGGCGGGCGCCAGCCGCGGTTGGCAGACCACCCGGGCGCCGGTGGCGGCCGCCCGACGAACCCGCCGGCAGGCGGCGGCCGGAAGCCGACCCCCGGGCCTCTGGGCGGCGAGCCGAACCGGATGCCACCACCGCCGGGGCTGGACCAACGTTGCGCCTCGGCGGGTGCGCCGGGCGCTGTCGCCACCAAGCCGGCGACGCCGAGCGTGACCGCGGCCAGGAGCGGCAACGGGCGGAGCGGGAGACGGAGCTTCATGGTGGTTCCCTGCGGCCCCTCCGGTGGCGCCGGCAGAGCCGCCCTCTGTGCGGGAGCGATGGATACTAGCACCGAACGCCCCGCATGCGGACGAGGATGGCGCAGCGCCCGCGCCAACAGTTGGCGACGGACGACGAGGCCTGCGCCCGGGGCTTCCCTTCCCGCCGACCGCAGGCCAAGACAGCGGCACGGCGGAGCGCCATGGCCCGGCAGCCATCCCCACCTCCCCCGGCCGATACGCCGCAGGAAACTCGGTTCGCCTGGGCGGGGCCGCGCGCGCCTGGGCGCGGTGCCGCCATGCCCTCGGCGCAACCGCGGCAGGCCCGGAAAACCTTGATTCCTGGTGGGAATGCGCGCATATGCGGGGCGCACGCGGAACGGCGGACCAGGGGCACCGTTAGCCCCACGGCGACACGCCGTCTCTTGCCGCCCGATGGCATTGCCGCCGACGGCCTGGCCGTCGTGGCGCCCGCCGCCTCAATCCGGCGAAGGAAAGTACTGAACTTGACCGAGCTTACCGACGCGACCGCCTCCCCTGCTGCGGCCGAGACGCACGACACCACCATCGCCCCGACCGGCGATCATGCCGCTGTTGCCGCTGCCGCGGCGCTCGACCCGGTGCAGGCCATGGCGGCCGAGGAGGCAGCGCAGATCGAGGCTGAGCGCGAGGCCCATGAGCATGACGAGGTTGCGGCCCCCGCCGAGCCGCCCCGCACCACCTTCGCCGATATCGGCCTGTCCGAGCCGGTCCTGAAGGCGCTCGAGGAAGCAGGCTACGCGCACCCGACGCCGATCCAGGAGAAGGCGATCCCCTTCGTGCTAATGGGCCGCGACGTGCTCGGCGTGGCGCAGACCGGCACGGGCAAGACGGCGGCCTTTACCCTGCCCATGCTCGACATCCTGCAGGGCACGCGCGCCAAGGCGCGCATGCCACGCAGCCTGATCCTCGAGCCGACGCGCGAGTTGGCGCTCCAGGTCGCCGAGAACTTCGTCAAGTACGGCAAGCATCTGAAGCTCGTCCACGCGCTGCTGATCGGCGGCGAGAGCATGGACGAGCAGCGCGCCGTGCTGGAGAAGGGCGTGGACGTGCTGATCGCGACGCCCGGCCGGCTGCTCGACCTGTTCGACCGTGGGCGCATCCTGCTCGCCGACGTCAAGGTGCTGGTGATCGACGAGGCGGACCGCATGCTCGACATGGGGTTCATCCCCGACGTCGAGCGCATCGTCTCACTGCTTCCGAAGATCCGGCAGACGCTGTTCTTCTCTGCCACCATGGCGCCGGAGATCCGCCGCCTGGCCGACGCCTTCCTGTCGAACCCGAAGGAGATCGAGGTGGCGCGGCCGGCCACCGTCGCCTCCACCATCGTCACCGGCGTCGCGCTGGTGCGCGAGCGCGAGAAGCGCGAGGCCCTGCGGCGGCTGATCCGGCAGCAGGATGTGCAGAACGCGCTGATCTTCTGCAACCGCAAGGTGGACGTGGACATCCTCTACCGCAGCCTCAAGCGCCACGGCTTCTCGGTTGGCGCGCTGCACGGGGACATGGACCAGTCGCAGCGCTTCGCCACGCTCAACGCCTTCAAGGCGGGCGAGATCAGGCTGCTCGTCTGCTCCGACGTGGCGGCGCGCGGGCTCGACATCGGCGGCCTGTCGCACGTGTTCAACTTCGACGTGCCCTTCCACGCCGAAGACTACGTGCACCGCATCGGGCGGACCGGGCGCGCGGGACGCGAGGGACACGCCTACACCTTCGCAACGCCGGAGGACGCGAAGCGCCTCGCCGCGATCGAGAAGCTGACGGGACAGCCGATCCCGCGCATCACGATCGAAGGCATCGAGCCGGTGAGCGAGGAAGAAATGGCCGAGGCGGCGGCCTCCGCCGAGAATGGCCGGCGCGGCCGGGGCAGCCGTCGCGGCGCGGCTGCCGCGGCGCCGAAGGGTACGAGCGCCGCCGAGGGACGGCGCAGTGCGGCCGGCGGTGCCACTCGCGAGGGCCGCGGCGCTGCCAGCAAGCGTCGCGGCGAGGAGGCCTCGTCGCCACGGCGCGAGACCACCCGGCGCGGCCGACGTGGCGAAGGCCAGGTGGCGGGGACCGAAACCACGGCAGCCGCCCCGGTGGAGCAGCGGCCGGAACGCGAGCGGCATGTGCGCGAGCGTCCTGCGAGCGGCGAGCGCGGGCGTCACGAGCGCGGCCGCGGCGAGGTGCGTGCGGAGGCGACGCCGACGACGCGTCGCCGCGATGACCGCGACCTCGGCCCCAGTGTCCTCGGCTTCGGCGACGCGGTGCCGGCCTTCATGACCATCCCGATCCCGCGCCCGCGTCGCGGCGGCGGCACGTCGGAACCGACCCCCGAGGCTGAGGCGGCCTGATCCTCTGCCGCGGCGGTGGCGCGCACATTCGCCGCCGCTGGCCGTTAGCGCCTGTCCTTGCGTTGCCAGACCTCGCGGGTGACGGCATTTTCCGCGCGCCCGTCGCCCTCAGACACTGGACGGAGCGAGGAGATGCCAATGACCAACGCTACCCCTGCCGGGCGCTCCGCCCCTGCCTTCGCCTGGGACGATCCGCTACTGCTCGACGCCCAGCTCAGCGAGGACGAGCGGATGATCCGCGATTCCGCGCGGCAGTTCTGCCAGGAGCGGCTGATGCCGCGCATCCTGGAGGCCAATCGGCAAGAGCGGTTCGACCGCGAGATCATGAACGAGTTCGGGGAGATGGGCTTCCTCGGCGCGACCTTGCAGGGCTATGGCTGCGCCGGAGTCTCCTACGTCTCCTACGGGCTGATGGCGCGCGAGGTGGAGCGGGTGGATTCCGGCTACCGCTCGGCCTTTTCCGTGCAGTCCTCGCTGGTGATGTTCCCGATCCACGCCTACGGGTCGGAGGAGCAGAAGCAAAAGTACCTGCCGAAGCTACGCACCGGCGAGTGGGTCGGCTGCTTCGGCCTCACCGAACCGGACGCGGGCTCCGACCCCTCCTCGATGCGCACGCGCGCGCGGAAGGTGGACGGCGGGTGGCGGCTCTCCGGCTCCAAGACCTGGATCACCAACGCGCCGATCGCCGATGTCTGCGTGGTCTGGGCGAAGGATGACGAGGGGCGGATCCGCGGCTTCCTGCTTGAGCGAGGCATGAAGGGCCTGACGACGCCGAAGATCGAGGGCAAGTTCAGCCTGCGCGCCTCCGTCACCGGCATGATCATGATGGACGATGTGTTCGTGCCGGAGGAGAACCGTCTGCCGGGCGTGAAGTCCCTCGCCGGTCCCTTCTCCTGCCTCAACCGCGCGCGCTACGGCATCGCCTGGGGCGCGATGGGCGCGGCGGAGTTCTGCTGGCACGCGGCGCGCGACTACACGCTGAACCGCAAGATGTTCGGGCGCCCCCTGGCGCAGACCCAGCTCATCCAGAAGAAGCTCGCCGACATGCAGACCGAGATCGCGCTCGGCCTGCAGGCGGCGCTGCGCGTCGGACGCCTGTTCGATGAGGGCAAGGTCGCGCCGGAGATGATCTCGCTCGTCAAGCGAAACAACTGCGGCAAGGCGCTCGACATCGCGCGCGTCGCGCGCGACATGCACGGCGGCAACGGGATCGTGGACGAGTACCACGTGATCCGCCACGTCATGAACCTCGAGACGGTGAACACCTACGAGGGCACGCACGACGTGCACGCGCTGATCCTCGGCCGCGCGCAGACCGGGCTGAACGCCTTCGGCGGGTGAGCGGGGGGACCGCAGACCTCCTGATCGAGCGGATCGGCGCCGCCGGCGACGGCGTCGCCGCATTGGACGACGGCACGCCGGTCTTTGTCGCCGGCGCGCTGCCCGGCGAGCGGGTGCGCGCGCGCCTGCTCGGCCGCCGCGGCGAGGGCCAAGCCGCCGTGGCCGAGGCGATCCTCGCCCCCGGCCCCGATCGCGTCGCGCCGCCCTGCCCGCACTTCCTCGACGGCTGCGGTGGCTGCGCGCTGCAGCACTGGGCCGATGCGCCCTACGCGGCCTGGAAGCGCGAGCGCGTCGCCGCAGCGCTGGAGCGCGCGGGCTACGCCAGACCGGCCGTCGCCGCGCCCGCGCGCCCGCCGCCCCGCGCTCGCCGCCGCGCCGCTTTCGCGCTGCGCCGCCCGCCGGACGGCAGCGTCGCGATCGG
>JADGHI010000386.1 GCA_019689515.1 Acetobacteraceae bacterium
ATCCAAGGGAGTCCTGCCCGCGCTTGCGTTTCTTCCGATCGGGGGGCGGCGAGCGGCCCCGGGACGGAGGGGCGCGCAGCGGATCCCGGCCGGCCCGGGACATCCAAGGCCGGAGACGAGGGAAGCGGGACAGGCATGAACGCTATCACGAAGTCCTTCATCGGACGCAAGCGCATCCGCAAGAGCTTCGGCCGGCTGCCCGAGGTGGCGCCGATGCCGAACCTCATAGACGTGCAGCGCGCGTCCTACGAGGCCTTCCTGCAGATGGGCGTCAACCCCGACAGCAGGGCGAATACCGGCCTCCAGGAGGTCTTCCGGTCCGTCTTCCCGATCGACGACTTCGCCGGCCGCGGCCGGCTCGAGTTCATCCACTACGAGCTTGAGGAGCCGAAGTACGACGTCGAGGAGTGCATGCAGCGCGGCCTGACCTATGCCGCGCCGCTCAAGGTGCGCCTGCGCCTGATCGTGTGGGACGTGGACGAGGACACGGGCAGCCGTTCCGTCCGCGACATCAAGGAGCAGGACGTCTACATGGGCGACATGCCGCTCATGACGGACAACGGCACCTTCATCATCAACGGCACCGAGCGCGTCATCGTCTCCCAGATGCACCGCAGCCCGGGCGTGTTCTTCGACCACGACAAGGGCAAGACGCACAGCAGCGGTAAGTACCTCTTCGCCGCGCGCGTCATCCCCTATCGCGGCTCCTGGCTCGACTTCGAGTTCGACGCCAAGGACATCTGCTACGTCCGCATCGACCGCAAGCGCAAGCTGCCGGCGACCACGCTGCTGATGGCGCTCGATTCGGCCTACACGGAGAAGCTGCGCGAGGAGCGGGGGCCGAATGCGGTGCTCGAGCCGCACGAGCTCCGCGGCATGGACGCCGAGGAGATCCTCAACAGCTTCTACGGCCAGGTGGTGTTCACCCGTGGCCCCAAGGGCTGGTCGCGCCCCTTCGACCCGGAGGCCTTCCGCGGCGTCAAGCTGGCTGAGAACCTGGTGGACGCGAAGACCGGGGAGGTGGTGGCCGAGAAGGACACCAAGCTGACCCCGCGCATGGCGCGCCGGATCGCCGAGAGCGGCGTGACCGAGGTGCTGGTGGGCGAGCTGGACCTGATCGGCCGCTACGTCGCCGAGGATCTCGTCAACATGGAGACCGGCGAGATCTGGGCCGAGGCCGGGGAGGAGCTGACCAAGACCAAGCTCGCCCTGCTCGAGCAGATGGGCGTGGACCGCCTGCCGACGCTCGCCATTGACCAGAGCGTCGGGCCCTGGATGCGCAACACCCTCGCGGTGGACAAGAACACCAACCGCGACGAGGCGCTGATGGACATCTACCGGGTCATGCGGCCCGGTGAGCCGCCGACGCCGGAGACCGCGGAGGCGCTGTTCCGCGGCCTGTTCTTCGACCCGGAGCGCTACGACCTCTCGGCCGTCGGCCGGGTGAAGATGAACATGCGCCTCGGCTTCTCGCTCGAGGAGGTGCCGGACACCGTCCGCACGCTCCGCAAGGAGGACATCATCGCGACGCTGCGCGTGCTGATGGACCTCAAGGACGGGCGCGGGCAGATCGACGACATCGACAACCTCGGCAACCGCCGGGTGCGCTCGGTCGGCGAGCTGATGGAGAACCAGTACCGCGTCGGCCTGCTGCGCATGGAGCGCGCGATCAAGGAGCGCATGGGGTCGGTCGACATCGACACCGTCATGCCGCACGACCTGATCAACGCGAAGCCGGCGGCGGCGGCGGTGCGGGAGTTCTTCGGCTCCTCGCAGCTCAGCCAGTTCATGGACCAGACCAACCCGCTCTCCGAGGTGACGCACAAGCGGCGCCTCTCGGCGCTCGGCCCGGGCGGGCTGACGCGCGAGCGGGCGGGCTTCGAGGTGCGCGACGTCCATCCGACGCATTACGGGCGCATCTGCCCGATCGAGACGCCGGAAGGCCCGAACATCGGCCTGATCAACTCGCTCGCCACCTACGCGCGGGTGAACAAGTACGGCTTCATCGAGACGCCCTATCGCCTCGTGAAGGACGGCCAGATCGTGGGCGAGCCGCGCTACCTCTCCGCGATGGAGGAGGAGCGGCTGGTCGTCGCGCAGGCCGACGCGCAGACCGAGAAGGTTGACGGTGTGGAAAGGCTGACAGGCGACCTCGTCTCGGTGCGCCAGGGCGGCGACTTCCGCCTGGTCAAGCCGGAGGAAGTGACGGCGATCGACGTCTCGCCGAAGCAGCTCGTGAGCGTGGCGGCGGCGCTGATCCCGTTCCTCGAGAACGACGACGCCAACCGCGCGCTGATGGGCTCGAACATGCAGCGTCAGGCGGTGCCGCTGATCCAGGCTGATGCGCCGTTGGTCGGCACGGGGATGGAGGCGCCGGTCGCGCGCGACTCGGGCGCCACCATCGTGGCGCGCCGCGACGGCGTGGTGGACTCGATCGACGGCGCGCGCATCGTGGTGCGCGCCACCGGCGAGGACGGCACGACGCGGGGCGTTGACATCTACCGCCTGCGGAAGTTCCAGCGCAGCAACCAGTCCACCTGCATCAACCAGCGCCCGCTGGTGAAGGTGGGCGACCGGGTGCAGGCCGGCGACATCATCGCCGACGGGCCCTCGACCGAGCTCGGCGAGCTCGCTCTCGGGCGGAACGTGCTCTGCGCCTTCATGCCCTGGAACGGCTACAACTTCGAGGATTCGATCCTGATCTCGGAGCGGATCGCCCGCGACGACGTCTTCACCTCGATCCACATCGAGGAGTTCGAGGTGATGGCCCGCGACACCAAGCTGGGCCAGGAGGAGATCACCCGGGACATCCCGAACGTCGGCGAGGAGGCGCTCCGCAACCTCGACGAGGCGGGCATCGTCTACATCGGCGCCGAGGTGAATCCGGGCGACATCCTGGTCGGCAAGGTGACGCCGAAGGGCGAGAGCCCGATGACGCCGGAGGAGAAGCTGCTCCGCGCCATCTTCGGCGAGAAGGCCTCCGACGTGCGCGATACCTCGCTCCGGCTGCCGCCGGGCGTCTCGGGCACGGTCGTGGACGTGCGCGTCTTCTCCCGCCGCGGCGTGGACAAGGACGAGCGCGCGATGGCGATCGAGCGCGCCGAGATCGAGCGGCTGGCGAAGGACCGCGACGACGAGCGGGCGATCCAGGAGCGCAGCTTCTATTCACGGCTGCGCGAGAAGCTGCTCAATCGCAAGGCCTCCGGCGGCTTCCGCGGCATCAAGGCCGGCACCGTGATCACGGACGAGGTGCTGGACCAGTTCGCCAAGGCCACCTGGCGGCAGATCGGCGTCGCCGACGACGCCGTGATGGCGGAGATCGAGGCTCTGAAGCGCGAGTTCGACGCCGCGGTCGAGCGGCTCCAGAAGCGCTTCGAGAGCAAGGTGGACAAGCTGCAGCGCGGCGACGAGCTGCCGCCCGGCGTGATGAAGATGGTCAAGGTCTTCGTCGCGGTGAAGCGGAAGCTGCAGCCTGGCGACAAGATGGCCGGCCGCCACGGCAACAAGGGCGTGGTCTCGCGCGTCGTGCCGATCGAGGACATGCCGTTCCTCGAGGACGGCACGCCGGTGGACATCGTGCTGAATCCGCTCGGCGTGCCCTCGCGCATGAACGTCGGCCAGATCCTGGAGACGCATCTCGGCTGGGCCTGCGCCAATCTCGGCCGGCAGATCGGCGAGCTGGTCGATGAGTACCGCCGCTCGGGCCGGGCGCGGGAGGAGCTGCTCGGCCTGCTGCGCGACGTGTACGGCGAGGAGGTGTTCAACCGCGACATCGCCCCGCTTGACGACGACCAGCTCATCGAGCTGGCGGAGAACCTGAGGAAGGGCATCCCGGTCGCGACGCCGGTCTTCGACGGCGCCCAGCCGCGCGACATCGAGGCAATGCTGGAAAAGGCGGGGCTTGACGTCTCCGGCCAGGTGACGCTCGTGGACGGCCGGACGGGCGAGCCCTTCGAGCGGAAGGTGACGGTCGGCTACATCTACATGCTGAAGCTGCACCACCTGGTGGACGACAAGATCCACGCCCGCTCCATCGGCCCCTACTCGCTCGTCACCCAGCAGCCGCTGGGCGGCAAGGCGCAGTTCGGTGGCCAGCGCTTCGGCGAGATGGAGGTCTGGGCGCTGGAGGCCTACGGCGCCGCCTACACGCTGCAGGAGATGTTGACGGTGAAGTCCGACGACGTCTCCGGCCGCACCAAGGTGTACGAGGCGATCGTGCGCGACCAGGACACCTTCGAGGCCGGCATCCCCGAGAGCTTCAACGTGCTCGTCAAGGAGCTGAAGTCGCTCGGCCTCAACGTGGACCTCGAGAGCCGCGCGGCCTGAGCATCCCGATGACCGCCCGCGCCGCCCCCCCCGCGCCCGCCCCCCCCGGGGCGGCGCGGGCGCCCCCCTT
>JADGHI010000387.1 GCA_019689515.1 Acetobacteraceae bacterium
GCCTCTGGTTGAGCAGGTGACCCTGCCATCCCCGGCGGCGGGTTCCCCCTGGAGCCGAGCGTGAACGGCATCGCCGACTCGGTCATCGACTTCCTCTTTCAGGGAATCGTGACCGAGCCGGGGCTCGGCTGGATCCTCGGCGGCCTGCTGCTGCTTGGCGCGGAGATTCTCCTGCCGGGCGTCTTCTTCCTCTGGATCGGCCTCGCCGCGATTGGCACCGGCCTCTACCTGATGGTGGCCAGCTCCGCCGGCTTCACCGACGCGGTGGTGGTGTTCCTCGTGCTCCTGGCCGCTGGCGTCTTCGCCGCGCTGCGCCTGCGCGGCGACAGGCTGCCGCGGCCGCGCGTGAACACACCGGATGCCGGCGTGGTCGGCCGCACCGGCCTCGTGCTCGCGGCATCCGGCCCGGAACTCCGCGTGCGGGTCGGCGACAGCGATTGGGCGGCGCTGCCCGCCGCCGGCGCCGTGCTGCGGGAGGGCGAGGCGGTGCGCGTCGTCGGCGTGCGCGGAACCACGCTGGTGGTCGCGGCGCTGACGGCAGTGCCAACGCCGGCCTCGGAGGATTCGCTTCCGTCGGCGGCGACGCCGGACGGCGGCAGCCCCTGAGGCCCTGACGGCTCACGGCCAGCCGGGCTCCGTTCCGGCGGCCGGATGCTCCAGCGGGGGCGGGCGATTGACCTCGATCAACGCGGCGCCCGTGAAAGGGGCGCATGAGCGTTCCGCCGTACCCTCCCTTGGTTCGGGTCGGCTGAAAGGAATGCCTTGCGCCGCTTCAGTCCGACGCCGCTCTTCGCCGTCCCGCCGGTCGCGGCGGGCCTTGCCGGCGGCTCTTGGCTCCTTCGGAACCGCCCGCCCGGGCGCGCCGTAGCGGTCGAAAAGCAAGGCGTCCCGATCTGCTTCCTCAGGCTCGGGACCGTCGAGGCGCGCGGGCTCTCCCGCGTCGGTTCCGAGGGCGCCGGCACCCGCGTTACCACCGAGGCCGACCCTGGCGACCGGGTCGGTGCTGGCGCCGTGCTCGCCCGCCTCGACCTTGCCAGCCAGGAGGCCCGCGCCGCGCGCGACGAAACCCGGCTGGAGAATGCCGAGGCGCAGCAGCTCCGCATCACCGCGGCCGATGAGTGCGTGCACGTTCTCGCCCGCCGGCGCTGTGCCATCGCGGCGCGCTGGCGGGAACTTGCCGCCTACGGCGACGCGCTGCTCGAAACCGCCGAGCAGGCGGATCCCGCGACGGCCGCCGCGCAGGCCGATGTCGCCCTCACGCGCGCCGAGCTTGCAATGGCGCGGGCGGCACTGGCCGCTGTGCGCGCGGCGCTACTCGCCGAGCGGACGGCGCTTCCCAGGCACATGCTGTCCACGCCCTACGACGCCCTGGTTATCGCGCGGCACCGAGGGCCCGGCGCGGCGCCCGCCCCAGGCAAGGCGGTATTCACCCTGGTCGAGTCGGGCGCTCTCTGGGCGTTCGCGCATATGGATGAGGGCCGCGCAGGTGCGACCCGCGAGGGGCAGCCGGCCAAGGTCCGGCGCCGCTCGCTCCCCGGCGAGGCCTTCCCGGCGCGCGTCGCGCGGATCGGGCTGGAGAGCGGCCGGGCGAGCGAGGGACGCCAAGTCAACCTGCGCCGCGAGTGCTGCCCGCCGCAACCGATCCTCGGCGAGCAGATCGCCGTTGATCGACTCGACCGACTCATCAGCTGGCACGACGGCCGGATCGCGGCCGAGACACGCCTCCTGTCGGCGGCCTGAGGGGGCCAGCGGACCATGCCACCCATTTCCACCGCTCACGCAACCGCCATCGCGCCCGTGCGTGGTCCGTACGGACGTAGCACGGCACGGTGGCCGGCCAGGCGAACACCGGCTTCCGGAGCCACCGATGACTGAGGAGAACGATACGATGGGTGAGAACGGGCAGGGGCGGCGCTGGTACCTCGTCGCCAATGGCAGCCGCGCACGAGCCTATGTGCAGCGCGTTGGCGAGAGCGGCTATGACCTGGTGCGGAGCTGGGACGAGCCCGACGCCCGCGCGCGGGACAGCGAGCTGGGCGAGGATCGCCCGGGCCGCGTCTTCGCCTCCGCCGGCAGCACGCTGCGCAGCGGCATCGAACGCGATGCCAAGGACGACAGCCCGAAGGAGCACGCCCGGCGCGACTTCCTGCACGGTCTCGCCGATGATCTCGTTGCGGCGCTGCGCGCGGGCGAGGCGAGCGGCGCGGTGCTGATCGCGCCGACGCCGGTCCTGCGCCAGCTGAAGGAGGAGATCCCGCGCGCCCTCCATGACGCCTTGCATGGCGAGCATCCTGGCGACCTGACGCAGCTTCCGACCGGGGAGCTGTTCGAGCGGCTGGACCGCATACGTCGCGGCATCTGACGGCGAGACGTGGATCGCCCGCGCCTGTCGCGGGCGGCCCACGACTTGGCAGGTGCCGCTCCCGCCGGCGGAGCTTGGCAGCCGTTTCTTTCCCGGCCTTGTGCCCACACCAGGTCGAACGAACGGGCGGCTGCGGCCCGCGTTCGCGCTCGGGCGCCGCTGCTCGATGGGCGACTCGAACGGCACGAGGTGCGGACGGGACGGGTAAACCGGACGCGTGACGACGTGCGCGGCAAGAAGGATTGTTCGCCGGCCGATGGCGGCGGACGCCGGTGGTTCGTGGTGATGAACGCCAGCCGTGGCCGGGCCTGGGTCCAGCGCCTCGGTGCCCGCGGCTACGATACGGTGCGAGATCGGAACGATCCGGGCGCGCGCCGCGCATGACCCGCACGACCTGCCCGAGCTGGTCCTGTGCGGGGTCACAGCTGCGCAGCGGCGAGGCGAGCGGTCTCTACTTCCTGAAGGCCGCGTCGCTCCCGGCGCGGCTGCGCGAGGGGCTGCCGCGCGGCCTCCAGGGCCAAATGGCGGGCGAAGCGGCGGGCGACGTCACGCAACTGCCGAACGGCGAACTGGTCGAGCGCCTGGACACGCTGCTGTGCAGGACGGGGCCGGAGCGCACTTGAACCGGGGGCGCCGGCGGGCCAGTTTCAAGTCACCATGGACCCGCGCTCGCAGCATCGCCGCCCACCCGTCCTCGACATGACGCTTGAGGGCGAGTTCCGAGATACCGCCGCCGCTGCCGGCGCCCGCGCGCGCGGAGGTGCCGCCGGCTCGGTGCTGGACCGCGTGCTGGCGCGGCTCGGCGGCGTGGCGCTTCTGGTCGCCCTGGCGGCTGGCGGGGTGCTGCTCGTCTCCCTCGCGCTGCTGTTCATCGGCCTGTTGCTGCCAGTGGTCGTCGTGGCCGGCGCCGTCGGCGCGGCGAGCCTGTGGTGGCGGCTGCGCCGTCTCCGGCGTTCGGCGGCGGCGGGCAGCGGTGGCGGTCCCGGCGCCGGCGGTGGCGTGCGCTTCGTGGTGATCCGCCCGCGCTGAGGCGAGTGCGGCAGCGCCCGCACCCCGCCCGGTTCGCGGCCCCAGCTATTCTGCCGCCGCCGCCGTGGTCACGGCAGGGCGGCCGGCATCCTCGGGCCGCAGGCCGCAGACCTCCGCGAGCAGCGTGAAGCTGCGCCGGCGCGCCTCCGGATCGTGGCACGCCGTCACCACAGCGAATTCCGCGATGCCGCCGTGCTGCGCCGACAGCACCTCCAGCTTCGCGCGCACCTGCTCCGGCGCGCCGATCATGGCGCGCTGGCGCATTCGCTCGACCCGCGCGCGCTCGACCTCTGAATAGTCGTAGGCCTCGGCCTCCTCGACGCTCGGCAGGGGGACGAAGAGGCCGCGGTCGCGCATCAGGCGCCACAGCTCGCGCGAGCGGAACAGGCGCAGCGCCTCCGCTTCGGTGTCGGCGACGAGGCAGAACACGCCGAGGCCCGGATGCGGCGCGGCGAGCCGGCCCGGCCGGCCGGGATGCGGCCGGAAATGCTCGCGGTAGAGCGCGATCGCCTGCTCGCTGCCGCCGCCATCGGTGAAGAAGTGGGCGAAGCTGTAGGGCAGGCCGAAATAGGCCGCGACCTGGGCGCCGAAGTCGCTGCTGCCGAGGATCCAGACCTCCGGCCGCGTCTCGACCGCGGGCTGGGCGGTGATGGTGCGGAAGGGATGGTTCTCCGGCAGCCCGTCGCCGAGCCAGCCAAGCAGCTCCATCACCTGCGCGGGGAAGCGGTCGGCGGCCTCGGCGGCGTTGGGGTTGAGCGCGTAGGCGGTGCGCCCGTCGCTGCCCGGCGCGCGGCCGACACCGAGGTCTATGCGCCCCGGCGCGATCGCCTCCAGCACCCGGAACTGCTCGGCGACCTTGAGGGCGGAGTAGTGCGGCAGCATGACGCCGGCGCTGCCGACGCGGATGCGCTGCGTCGTCGCCGCGATGGCGGAGGCGATGATCTCCGGCGCCGTGCCGGCGAGAGCGCCGCTGTTGTGGTGCTCCGACATCCAGAA
>JADGHI010000388.1 GCA_019689515.1 Acetobacteraceae bacterium
CCTCCGGTCACGCGCCGCCCGGCCGGCCCGGCCGCATCGGCCGCGGGATGGGTGGGCGGAGCGGGAAGTCGAGCGTCACCACCGTTCCCGCCCCGGTCTCGATGCGCAGCTCGCCGCCGAGCTGGCGGGAGAGGGCGCGTACGAGCTGATGGCCGAGGCCGCGCCGGTCCGCCGCGCGGTCGAGCCCCCCGCCGACGCCGTCGTCGCGCACGGAGAGCCGCGCGCGCTCGCCTTCGGCGGTCAGTATCACCTCCAGCCGGCCGCGGCGGCCGCCGGGGAAGGCGTAGGCGAGGGCGTTGGTCACCGCCTCCGTGATCATCAGCGCGAGCGGCACCGCCTGGTCCGAGGAGATGCGGAGCGAGGGGGCCCGCACCGACAGCGCGATGCGCTCGCCGGGCCGCTCGCCGGAGGCCTGGAAGATCTGCCCGGCCAGCTCCTCGATGAAGGCGCCGAGGTCGATCGCCTCGTGGTCGGGGTGCATGTAGAGGTGGCGGTGCAGCGTCGCCAGCGCGCGCACCCGGTCGCGCGCCGCCTCGAACTCGGCGCGCGCCGCCGGCTCCGCGATGCGCGCGCTCTGCAGGTTGAGCAGCGAGCTGACGATCTGGAGGTTGTTCTTCACCCGATGGTGCACCTCGGCCATCAGCAGCTCGCTGCGCTCAAGCGCCGCGCGCAGTTCCGCCTCCTGTGCGGCGAGGCGTTCGGCGGCGTGCTCGAAGCCGGCGGCGAGGTCGCGCACCTCCTCGGGCCAATGCCGGTCGCGCGCGCCGTCGAGCAGCGTCGGCCTGGGGCCGGTGGCGCCGCGCCAGCGCGGCAGGCTCTGCCGAAGCTGCTCGAGCGGGCGCACCACCCAGGCGCCGATGCCGAGGGCGAGGGCCGCGGAACTCGCCAGGAACAGGAGCGCCAGGTCGAGGAAGCGCCGCCATGCCTCCTCGTGCGCGACGCGGAGCGGGGCGAGGTTCGATTCGGCTAGAACGAGCGTCAGGCCGGAGTCGAGCCGTCCGACGGCAACCAGGACCGGCGTCCCGCCCGGCGTCGTGAGCGCGACCGCCTCGCCGTCCGGCGCGGCGGCCTCTAGCCAGGCCGCGGGCGGCAGCGCGAGTGCGGGGGCGCCGGGTTCCTCGGGTGAGAACACGACCCCGGCCGCGTCGGGATCGGTCAGCCAGGCCGTGTGCGACGGCGCGCCCGTCCCCGCGGCTCGCAGGTCGGCGGCGAAGTGTGTCAGCGGCAGCACCGCGGCCAGGGCACCGTCGGCAGCAGCGGCGCCGAGCGGCACGGCGATCGCCACCGCCGCGCTTTCCGCCGCGTCCGGCGCGGGCAGCAGGTCCACGACTCCCGCGGTGTCGGGGGCTTTGGCGCGCAATCTCTGCATGAGCGAGGCGAAGGGCCAATGCGCTGCCGCCCCTTCCGGTGATGCGCAGCGCGGCGTGCCGTCCTCGGCCAGCAGTGCATGGACGACCGTGGTGCCGCCGGGTCCTGGCGCGGGCCGGGCTGGGGCCGGAGGCGGCGCGGTCGCTGAAGTGCCTTGCACCGGGGGCGCCTGAAACGCGGCCGGCGGCGGCTCAGCGAGGGCAGCGAGCACGGCGGCACAGGCGGCCTCCCCGTTCCGTGCCAACAGCCCGTCATGGCGCATCAGCGCCGCCACGCCCGCGAGGCGCTGCTCCACCGCCTCGATCCGCGCTTCGGTCCGCGTCGCCATGAGGTCGCGGGTCATAGAGACGCGTTGGCGGAGGCCCTGCTCCGCGACCCGGAACGTGCGCTCCGCGTTCAGCAGCGCGGCGATCAGGGCGCCGGGAAGCGCGCAGGCCAGCAGCAGGGCGAGCAGGCGGCCGCGGATGGTGCTCGGGGAGCAGACGTGGAGGATGCGGCGCCCGATGCCTCGTGGTGGCCGCGGAGACGCATGCCCTCCCCCTGCTTCAGTCACCGCGGCGCCGGTCGCGGTCGTCCTGAATCATCCGCAGCCATTCGGCCGGAATGTCCTCGTCCTTGTAACGGTCGAACATCTGGTGGAGGCTGCGGCGAAGCCAGATGTCGAACGCCGTCTCGGCCGCAGCCTTTCTCGCGGGGCGTCTTTCCGTCCCGGAGGGTTGCGGGGATGCCATGCCGGGTGGGTCGCTGCCCTCCTCGGCGGTGGTGGCATCCGGACATCGCTTCGTGCGCCGGCTTCCGCCACGCCGCACCGGATCGCCCATGTCGTCCGGACCACCCATTGTCGCTTCCGATCGAGACGCAGCCGACGAGTCCAGACAGGCCTCGCCGACCGTCCCGAACGCAAGAATACTATCCGGCCACGCGGAAATCACCAACTTCGTTCGTCCCCCGCGTGCGCTCGCCCTGTACGCCCCGGGCCGGTGCGGCGCGCTCCGGCACTGCCGGGGCGGTGGTGGGGTGATCCTCACCCAGCAACCAGGCCTGCAACTGCCGGCGGGCGCGGAACACCCGGCTCTTCGCGGTGCCGACAGCGCAACCGGTGGTGCTGGCAACCTCCTCGTAGCTCAACCCCTGGAGCACGACCATGAACAGCGCCTCGCGCTGGTCGGCGGGCAGGCGGCCCAGGGCCCGGCCGAGCTCCTTGAGCACCATGCGATCCTCATGCGCGCCGCTGACCGCGAAGGAGGCCATCGGCACGTCGTCGATGTCGGTCGTCTCGCGTTGCTTGCGCAGGGTGGAAATGAAGCGGTTGCGCAGGATGCGGTGCATCCAGGCGGCGAAATTGGTGCCCGGCGTGAAACTGTCCTGCGCGGCGAGCGCGTTGGCCACCGCGTCCTGCACCAGGTCCTCGGCCGCGGCGCGGTTCCGCGTCAGGGCGAGCGCCTGGATGCGCAGCTTCGGCAGTAGCGCAATGAGCTGATCGTGGAATTCGTGCATTGAAGGTCCCCGCGTCTTACGCATAGGAAATGCCGCCGGCGCGCGGGTTGTTGCCTCCTGCGGCGTCACAGCACCGCGAGCGGTGTCGTCCGGCCCGGCGGGGTGGAGGGCGGATCGCCTTCGAGCGCGGCTGCGAGCCGTGTGCGGCCGCGGCTGACGCGCGCCTTCATGGTGCCGACCGGCACGTTGCACACCTTGGCCGCCTCCTCGTAGGAGAGGCCGCGCGCGCCGACCAGGATCAGCGCCTCGCGCAGCAGGGGCGGGAGTGCGGCAAGGGCGCGTGCGAGGTCCTGCATGCCCGCCTCGTGCTCCTGCGGCGGCGGCCGGCCCTCCTCCGGCGGCTGTGCGGTGGCGGCGGCGGCCACGCGCGCGGCCTCGCGCCGGCGCCGGCGGTGGGTTTCGTAGAAGGTGTTGCGCACCACGGCGAAGGCCCAGGCGCGCAGCTCCGCTTCGGGATTCGCGCCCGGCCGGAATCCGCCCGGCGCGCGCAGCATGCGCAGCAGCGCCTCCTGCACCAGGTCATCCGCCTCGGCCCGCGATCCCGCAAGCAGCCGGGCGAAGGCCCGCAGCTCCGGCAACAATCCCGCGAGCGCGTCCCGCGAATCGAAGTCATCGGCTTGTTGTGCCACGGCCATGTGCATATCAACGCGCGCCGGGCCGTGTCAGGCTGTCCTTCCGTCACGGGGGATGAAAAGACGATGAGCGCCAACGGTGCAGAACCTCGTGCAGCACTGATCCGCTCGCTTCCTTACGCGCGGCGCTTCGCCCGCGCGCTCGTCGGCGGTCAGCGCGCCGGCGACGCGCTGGTCGCGCAGGCGCTGCGCAAGGTGCTGGGGCCGGTGACGGCCTCCGACGGCCAGCAGGACGACCGCGCGGCCGCGGCGGCGGAGGAACTCGCGGTGGACGCGACCGCGCGCATCGCGCTCTACCGCGCCATCGGGCGCCTCGTTCCGGATGCGCCCGAGGCCGACGGGGAGGGGCTGTCCACGCTGGGGCGCAAGCTGCTGCTGCTGACGTCGCTGGAGGAGCTCGGCATCGAGCAGGCCGCCGTCGCGACCGACCTCGACCCGGACCGTGCGGCGCAGGAGGTCGAACGGGCGCGCGAGACGCTCCGCTCCCGGGCGACCGAACGCGTGCTGATCATCGAGGACGAGCCGATCATTGCGATGGACATCCAGGCGCTGGTCGAGGGCTGCGGTCACACCGTCGTCGGCATCGCCGCCAGCGAGGACGAGGCCGTCGCGATCGCGGAGGCCGAGAAGCCGGGCCTCGTGCTCGCCGACATCAACCTCGGCGCCGGCGGTGACGGAACCGCCGCGGTCGCGCGCATTCTCGAGCGGCACCACACGCCGGTGATCTTCGTCACCGCATACCCCGAGCGGCTGCTGACCGGCGAGGCGGTGGAGCCCGCCTTCGTCATCACCAAGCCCTTCGATCCGACCACGCTCGGGATCGCCACCTACCAGGCGGTCACGCGCGGCGTCCGGTTGCGGTAGCCTCCCGGCCCCGGCCGACCGCGGCC
>JADGHI010000389.1 GCA_019689515.1 Acetobacteraceae bacterium
GCGCAGGGCGTCGCGGCGCAGGTGGTGCCGGATTTCGCGGCGCTCGCGCAAAGGGTCGTGCCCGCGGTGGTGAGCATCTCCATCGTCGGCGAGGCCGCGGAGCCGGTGCCGCCCGCCCTGCGCGGGACGCCCTATGAGCGCCTGTTCCGTGGCCGCCGCCGCCTGGTGCGGGGGCTCGGGTCGGGCTTCATCATCGACCCCTCCGGCGTGATCGTGACCAACAACCACGTGGTGGGCGAGGCCACCAGCGTCGTCGTGCAACTGTCCGACGGCACCCAGCTGCCCGCGCGGGTGCTCGGGACCGACGAGCTGACCGACCTTGCGGTCGTACGGGTGGATGCCGGGCGGCCGCTGCCCTACGTGGCCTGGGGAGACTCGCAGGCGCTCGCCATCGGTCAGTGGGTGCTGGCGGCGGGCAATCCCTTCGGGCTCGGGGGGAGCGTGACCTCGGGGATCGTCTCGGCGCTCGGGCGCGAGATCGGGGCCGGGCCGTTCGACGACTTCATCCAGACCGACGCGGCGATCAACCCGGGCAACTCCGGCGGCCCGCTGTTCAACATGGCCGGCCAGGTGGTCGGCATCTCGACCGCGATCTACTCGCCCACCGGCGCCTATGCCGGCATCGGATTCGCCACACCCTCCCACCTGGCGCGCGGGGTGGTGGAGCAGCTCCGCACCGGACGGCCGGTGGAGCGGGGATGGCTCGGCATCTCGGCGCGGGACGTGATGCCGGCGGAGCCGGCGCAGGCAGGGGGCCTGTTCGGCGGCTGGCGTGGCGGGCAATCCGCCGCTGGCGCAGCGCGCGGCGGTGGGGTGGAAGTGGTGGAGGTGCTGCCGGGCAGCCCCGCCGAACGCGCCGGGCTGCGTCCGGGCGACATGGTGGTTTCCCTCGAGGGCGAGCGCGTGACGAGCGGACGCGACCTGATCCGCCGCGTGGCCGCCCTGCCGCCCGGCCAGACCGTCCGGCTCGAGGTGGACCGCGACGGCCGGACGCGGCAGATCGAGGTGAGGATCGGGCGTCGGCCGACGACGCCGGGCTGAGGGCAGCGGGCCGGATCCCCGCCGGAGAGCGAGCGCCAGGAACGGCTTGCCGATGGCTGCGCCGCCGCGCCCCGGCAGATGCCACCGCTCGCGCGCGCACCTGGAGCGGCGGTAAGGGCGCGCAGGCGCTACAGCCCCGCCCGGCGCAGCTCCCGCTCCAGCCGCCCGGTCAGGAACAGCGCCGCCATGCGCAGATCGCTCCACAGCGACCAGAGCGGATAGGTGAAGGTCGCAGGCCGGTTGCGCTCGATGGCGAAGTGGGAGGCCCAGGCGAAGCCGTAGCCCACCACCGGCACGAGCAGCAGCAGCCAGAGCGGGCCGCGGAGGATCGCCCAGAGCAGCAGGAGCACGCCTGCCACCGTGCCGATGACATGAACGAGCCGCGTCCCCGGCCGCGCATGTTCGCGGAGGTAGTAGGGCCAGAACTCGGCGTAGCTGGCGATGCGGGGGGCGTCGTCCTCGGCCATGGCGGGGAGCGACGCTAGCGGATCTGCGGGCCCGGCGGCCAGCGCGTCGTGGAGAGGCGTCGCCGGGCCGGCGCCCGCCCGGCGCAGGGTCTCGGCATTGCCGGGAATGGCGATGTTGCCCCTCCCCTGCACCGATGACCTTGGCTGATCCATGCATCCCGGCGGGCGGAGCGGCGGTGCGAGGCAGCGCCCTGCCAGCCGATCACTCGCCAGCCCGGCCGGGCGCCCTCCCGGTCTCGTCAGCCCAGCTCCGGTCCCTCCGCCGTCATCTCCGCCGCCGGCTCGGGCTCCGGCTCCGGCTCGGGCAGGTCCGCCCCGAAGCCGAGCGCGTCGCGGATCGCCTGCACCACCTCGTCCGCAGTCAGGGGCGCGACCTGCGCGACGGCGGCGATGGCATCGCTGTTGCGCTCCCACGCCTCCTGCAGCTCGGCCTGGCGGCCGGCGAGGACAAGCGCCTTCACCCGCTTCAGCCAGTCCGCGCGCCAGGAGGCCACGTCGGGCGAGACATGCACCTTGCCGTTCGCGGCGACATAGGCGATGGCGGGCACCGGCTCGGGCTGCGCCGTCCCGTCCGCGTCGTCGTTCGCCGGTGCGGCCCCGTCGCTGATGCGGTCGGCGACGCGGTGCTCCAGCTCAGCCTCCTCCGGCCGCTTGCGATCGCGGGCGAACTCGTACTGCTCGTCGATGCGCTCGATGACGCGGCGCAGCTCCTCGTCCTGCTCCTTGTCGGAGGACATGGGCAGGCGCTTAGCGAGGCGGCGGATGACGGTCTTGCGCGCCATCTCCTCGGTCCACTGGCCCCAGGGGCCGTTCTCGGGCGCGCGGGAGATGGCGCGCACGTCCTCGACCTGCTGCCAGGTCATCACCTCGCGCACGCGCTCGCCGTTGCGGAGCGTGGCGATGGCATAGACCGCGACCGGATCGCGGCGGCCGACGGCGTCGAGGTCGCGCTCGTGCTCGATGCGCTCCTCGTCGCCGAGGACGACGCGGAAGTGCTCGCCCTCATAGACGACGTTCGCGGTGATGGAGGCGAGCTCGCCGGAATTGCGCACCTTCTTGAGGATGCCGGCGACCATCGGCATCCACTGCGCGACCAGGCGGCCGCGCCGGCGGTCGTAGAAGGTGATCAGCGCGCCCTCGCGCCCGTCCGGCAGCAGCCCGTCCTGCGCGGCCTTGACGCAGGCAGCCCAGAGCGAGCGCCGGTCGGCCTCGAGCAGATCGGGGTTGGACTGGATGGCGGTCAGCACCACGCGCTGGAAGCGCTCGGCGGAGATGTGGGGCGGCAGGGCGCGGGCGATCTCGGGCGCCATGCGCTGCATCTCGGCACGCACGGCGGCGAGCGGGCCCGGGGTGGTGCCGGTGTGGCCGGCTTCGGCCTTGTCGGTCAGGGCGTTCATCGTGTCGGTTCCCCTCGGGACGGTCCCCGCTGCGTTGCGGCCCAAGACCAATGCGCGGCCCGCAACGATGTTCGTGTTTTGTTCTATGAGAAAATGGGGTCGCGCGCGGAGGCATGCAATCGAATATATGCATACGAAACGAGCCCTAGCCTCCCGGCTGGCGCGGCCTGCGCGGCTGTCCGCAGGACCTGGCGGAGCCCGATTTCGGACTCCTCCGCCCCATGTTGGCCGAGGGAACACCGGTCGCGCCCGCCCCATCCGCCACCGGAACGTCACTACGCCCCATGGGGCCGGCACACGTCACCCGCGGCTCCGCCACGGCGTCGCACACAGCCCCTTTGTGCGTTGCCGGCGGTCCGTCTAACATGGTCCCCTATGCCCGCCGGCGCCTTCGCCCCACTCCGTCATCCGACCTTCCGGTTGCTCTGGTCGGCGAGCCTCGCCTCGAACATCGGACTCTGGATCCAGAACACGGGCGCCGGCTGGCTGATGACCTCGCTCGCCCCGTCGCCGATCATGGTCAGCCTGGTGCAGGCCGCGACCATGCTGCCGGTGTTCCTCTTCGCCCTCCCCGCCGGCGCGCTCGCGGACATCCTCGACCGCCGCCTCTACCTGATCGGCGCCCAGGTCTGGATCACGCTGATGGCGCTGCTGCTCGCGGCGCTGACCGCGTCGGGCGTGCTCGGGCCCTGGGGCCTGGTGGCCCTGACCTTTGCCATCGGCGCCGGGCAGGCGGCGAATTTCCCCGCCTGGGCCGCGACCACACCGGAGCTGGTGCCACGCGAGGACCTGGTCGGCGCCATCGCGCTGAACGGCATCGGCTTCAACCTGGCGCGCGCGGTCGGCCCGGCGCTCGGCGGCTTCGTGATCGCCGCCGCGGGGGTGGCGGCAGCCTTCGCGCTGAACGCCCTCGCCTTCCTGGTGCTCATCGCCGCGCTGCTGGTCTGGCGCCGCCCGCGGCCAAGCACGGTGCTGCCGAAGGAGCACTTCGTCGGCGCCATGCGCGCGGGCCTGCGCTTCGTCAGCGCCTCGCCGGCGATGCACGCGGCGATCCTCCGCGCCTGCGTGTTCTTCTTCTTCACCGCCGCGGTCTGGGCGCTGCTGCCGCTGGTGGTGCGCGAGCGCCTCGGGCTCGGGCCGGACGCCTTCGGCCTGATGCTGGCGGCGATGGGCCTGGGCTCGGTCGGTACGGGCTTCGTCCTGCCCCAGATCGTCGGGCGGCTGAGGGAGCGCGGGCGGACGGTGTTCGCGGCCTCGCTGCTCGCCTCCGTGGCGGTGGCGCTGCTCGGGCTCTCGACGCACTGGCTGCCGGCGGCGCTTTCGATGGTGCTGTTCGGCGCCGCCTGGATCAGCGCGGCGAGCACGCTGCAGACCGCGGCGCAGCTCGCCTCCCCCGCCTGGGTGCGGGCGCGCGCGATCGGCATCTACCAGTTGTGCTTCTTCGGCGCGCTGGCGCTCGGCGCGGTCCTGTGGGGC
>JADGHI010000390.1 GCA_019689515.1 Acetobacteraceae bacterium
CCCTAGCGGAGGGCCGCTTCCCCGATCGGCCGGTCCGCATGATCTGCCCCTGGCCGCCGGGCGGCGCCACCGACGTCCAGATGCGCGCGATCTGCGAGATCGCCACGCGCCACCTCGGCCAGCCCGTGGTCCTCGACAATCGCCCCGGCGTCGCGGGCACGCTGGGCGCGCAGGCGGTGAAGGACGCGCGGCCGGATGGCTACACCCTGACCCAGATGCCGATCACGGTGTTCCGCATCCCGCAGATGATGAGCCGGCCGAGTTTCGATCCGCTGCGCGACTTCACCTACGTCATCCACGTTACCGGCTACCTGTTCGGCGTGGTGGTGCGTGCGGACCGCGGGTGGAACACTTGGCAGGACTTCATCGCCTACGCCAAGGCCAATCCGGGCAAGGTCACCTACGGCACCCCGGGCGTCGGCTCCTCGCTCCACCTCACGATGGAGCGGATCGCCCAGCACGCGGGCGTGGAGTGGACGCATGTTCCCTTCCGCGGCGGGGCCGAGAACATCGCCTCGACGCTCGGCGGCACGATCGACGCCTCGGCCGAGGGCTCGAGCTGGACGCCGCTCGTGCAGGAGGGGAAGCTGCGCCTGCTCGTCGTCTGGTCGGCGGAGCGGGTGAAGAACTTCCCCGAGGTGCCGACGCTGCACGAAGTCGGCATCGACATCGTCTCCGAGTCCCCCTACGGCTTCGCCGGGCCGAAGGGCATGGATCCCGGCGTGGTGCGCGTGCTGCACGACGCCTTCAAGGCCGCGCTGTTCGACCCCGCCCATCTGCAGGTGCTCGAGCGGCTCGACATGAAGCCCCGCTACCTGGGCACCGCCGACTACACCGCCTTCGTCGAGCGGCTCTATCGCGAGGAGGGCGAGCTGATCCGCCGCCTCGGCCTGCGCATGAACTGACGCGGGAGGCGGCGCGACGGTCCGGCGACAGGCGCGCTCGCCATCGTCGCGTGCATGGCCGGCCGCTCTCCCTGGTCCCGCTGGACGCCTGCCCGCACGTCCGGCTATGCGCATGCAGGCGATCAAGATGGCCGGCCATGGAGGCCGGCCACGAATTCCGGGAGGACCGATCTACCGTGACCACGCCGACTCTCACCCGCCGCGCCGCCGCTCTCGCCCTCGCCGGCACGGCGGCGGCGGCTTCCCTTGCCCGCCCGGCGCTCGCCCAGGGCCGTTTCCCCGACCGCCCGATCCGCATGATCTGCCCCTGGCCGCCGGGCGGCTCCTCCGACGTGCAGATGCGCGCGATGTGCGAGATCGCCTCGCGGCACCTCGGCCAGCCGGTGGTCATCGAGAACCGTCCCGGCGTCTCCGGCACGCTCGGCGCACAGGCGCTGAAGGACGCGCGGCCGGACGGCTACACGCTCTCGCAGATGCCGATCACGGTGTTCCGGCTGCCGCAGATGATGAGCCGGCCGAATTTCGACCCGCTCAAGGACTTCACCTACGTGATCCATGCCACGGGCTACCTGTTCGGCGTGGTGGTGCGGGCCGACAGGCCCTGGCGCACCTGGCAGGACTTCATCGCCTACGCCAAGGCCAATCCGGGCAAGGTCACCTACGGCACGCCCGGCGTCGGCTCCTCGCTCCACATCACCATGGAGCAGATCGCCGAGCGCCTCGGCATCCAGTGGGTCCACGTGCCCTTCCGCGGCGGGGCGGAGAACCAGCAGGCCACGCTGGCCGGCACCATTGACGCGACGGCCGATTCCACCGGCTGGGCGCCGCTGGTCGAGGCCGGGCAGCTCCGCCTGCTCGTCGTCTGGTCCGCCGAGCGCTCGAAGCGCTTCCCCGACGTGCCGACGCTGCGCGAGGTCGGGATCGACATGGTCTCGGAGTCTCCCTACGGCTTCGCCGGCCCGAAGGGCATGGACCCGGCCGTGGTGCGGGTGCTGCACGACGCCTTTAAGCAGGCGCTGTTCGACCCGGCGCACCTGCAGGTGCTCGAGCGGCTTGGCATGACGCCGTCCTATCTGAACAGCGCCGACTACGCGGCCCACGCGGAGCGGGTCTATCGCGAGGAGGGCGAGATCATCCGCCGCCTCGGCCTGCGCATGAACTGAGCGGAACCGACGGCCCGGCAGTGGCGGCCAGCGAGCCGCCGCTGCACCTGCGCTGCGGCGACGACCTGCGCAAGCGCCTGCCGCGCGCCGGGATCGCCGGCCTCGGCTATCTCTGCTTCGCCGATCCGGTCTGGTACGGCCCGGCGCGCGTGGCGCTGATCCCGCACGGTGAGGCCGTCCTGCAGGGGAGGGCGCGCCACGTCCCGGCGCGGCGCCGGCTGGGTAGGGCGTCGTGGTCGGGCCGGCATTGCCCGGGCGTTCGGACCCCGCGTCGCGGACGAGGTGGCGAGTCTGGCCTAACCATCGTGGCCTCGACAGACGCCGCCGGCCGCAGCAGCATCGCGCGGCATGGCGGCGCGCGACCGTCGCCACCCCAGGGAGGCACACGTCCGCACATGGCAACGCCCGATCCGCTGCCCTTCGCCACCGCCGCCGGTCCGGTCCCGCGGACCCGCGGCTGGGTGACCCGCCCGGATTGCCGCCTCTACTACGAGGTCACGGGCCCCGACGATGCGCCGGCGCTGATCTTCGCCCATGGGCTCGGTGGCAATTACCTCTCCTGGTGGCAGCAGGTGGCGGCCTTCGCCGACCGCTATCGCTGCATCACCTTCAGCCACCGCGGCTTCGCGCCCTCCACCATGCCGCCGGGCGGCCAGCAGCCGGAGCACTACGCCGACGACTTGGCCGCGCTGATCGCCGAGCTCGGCCTCTCCGAATACCGCATTGTCGCGCAGTCCATGGGCGGCTGGACCGCGCTCGGCCACGCGCTGCGCCGCCCGGCCGGGCTGAAGGCGCTGGTCCTCTCCGCGACCGCTGGGCCCTTCGACCCGCGCCTCGCCGATCCGAGCGGCGGGACGCGGCTTGCGGAATGGCGCGCGCGGGCCGAGGCAGCGCGGCGCGAGGGCGACCGCCAGGGCGTCGTGCCCGCGATCGGCGCCCGCGCCGCGGCCGAGCGGCCGGCCCTGCACCTCCTCTACCGCGCCATTGGCGAGATGAACGCCGGCTTCGACCGCGAGGCGCTGCGCGCCCGGCTGCACGCGACGCGCACCCGCGCCCCGGCGGAGCTCGCCGCGGTCGTGGCGCCGACGCTCTGGATCACCGGCTCGGAGGACTACGTCTTCCCCTCCTTCGTCGCGCCGGAGCTCGCCCGTGCGATGCCGCGCGCGCGCCATGTCGAGATCGCCGGCGCCGGCCATTCCGCATATTTCGAGCGCGCCGAGGAATTCAACCGCATCCTCGCCGACTTCCTGGCCGAGATCGACTGACTGACCGACCGACCCGCCCCCCGCACGCCCTGCGCAGAGGAGGACGCCACCATGCCAACCACCCGCTTCACCGTCGGCGACGTCACCATCCACCGCATCGTCGAGCAGGAGCAGCCATTCTTCGACCCGCTGACCTTCTTCCCGGGCCTGACCAAGGAGCGGCTGGAGGAGAACCGCGGCTGGATGGAGCAGGCCGGCGCGCTCGACCCGAAGACCGGCAATCTCATCCTCTGCATCCAGTCCTACGTGCTGCGCACGCCGCACCACACCATCCTGATCGACACCTGCGTCGGCAACGACAAGAACAACCCCACCCGGCCCTTCTGGCACAAGAAGACCGACGACGCCTACATGCGGGCGCTGGCCGCCGAAGGGCTGAGCGTGGAGGACATCGACTACGTGATGTGCACCCACCTCCATGTCGATCACGTCGGCTGGAACACGCGGCTGGAGAACGGCCGCTGGGTGCCGACCTTCCCGAAGGCGCGCTACGTCTTCTCGCAGAAGGAATACGAGTTCTGGGTGGCGGAGAACGCGAAGGAGCCGCTGGGGCCGATCGTCGAGTCCGTGCTGCCGATCGTCGAGGCCGGGCGCGCCGATCTGGTGGCGAACGACTTCGCCCTCGGCGACCATGTGCGGCTGGAATCGACGCCGGGCCATTCGCCGGATCATGTCGCCGTGCGCGTCGGGCGCTCGGAGTCGCGCGCGGATGCGGTGTTCACCGGCGACCTGATCCACTCGCCGCTGCAGGCGCGCTATCCGGAGCAGTCCATGCGCGCCGACCACGACCCGCAGCAGGCCGCGCGCACGCGCCGTGCCTTCCTGGAGCGCTACTGCGACACCGGCACGCTCTGCTGCATGGCGCATTTCCCCTCGCCCTCCGCCGGGCGCGTGACCCGATGGGGCGAGGGGTTCCGCTGCGATCCGGCTGTCTGAGGCGAAGCGCGCGCGCCGGTGCCCGGGCGCCGGCGCGCGGCGCGCTCAGCCGCCGAGGTCGAGCCGGTAGAACCGCGTCGCGGTGCCGGCGAACAGGTCCGCCTTCTCC
>JADGHI010000391.1 GCA_019689515.1 Acetobacteraceae bacterium
GCGATCGCGCCGCTGCTGACGCTCTGGATGGGCTTCGGCATGGCGAGCAAGATCGCCATGGCGACGATCATCATCTTCTTCCCCGTCGCCTCCGCCTTCTACGACGGCCTGCGCCGCACGGAGCCGGGCTGGCTCGACCTCGCCACCACCATGGGCGCCTCGCGCCGGACGGCGCTGCTCCGCATCCGCCTGCCCGCGGCGCTGCCCGCGCTCGCCTCGGGCCTCCGCGTTGCCGCGGCCTTCGCGCCGATCGGCGCGGTGGTGGGCGAGTGGGTCGGGGCCTCGGCCGGCCTCGGCTACCTCATGCTGCACGCCAACGGGCGCAGCCAGACGGACCTGATGTTCGCCGCGCTCTTCGTGCTGGCCGCCATGGCGCTCGCGCTGTGGTTCGCGCTCGACGCGCTGCTCCGGGCGCTGCTGCCCTGGCAACCGGACCGCATCTCCGAGGGGGAGACCACGCCATGACCGACATCACGCGCCCCGCCCTGCCGCGCCGTGCCCTGCCCGCGCTCGCCGCCTCGTCCCTGCTCGTCTCCGGCGCCGCCGCGGCGCAGCCCGCCACCACGCCGGCGCCGCAGACTCCCCAGGCCGCGCCGCCGGCCACCGCGCGCCTCACCCTGCTGCTCGACTGGTTCATCAACCCCGACCACGCGCCGATCATCGTCGCGCAGGAGGGCGGCCACTTCGCGCGCCAGGGGCTGGAGGTGCGAATCGTCGCCCCCGCCGATCCCTCCGACCCACCGAAGCTGGTCGCGGCGAAGCAGGGCGACGTCGCGGTCTATTACCAGAAGAACCTCCCCCTCGCGATCGAGCAGGGCCTGCCGCTGGTCCGCATCGGCACGCTGGTCGGGACGGTGCTCAACACGCTCACCGTGCTGCGCGACGGGCCGATCCGCACCCTCGCCGACCTGCGCGGCAAGCGCATCGGCTTCTCCGTCGCCGGCTTCGAGGAGATCTTCGTCGGCACCATGCTCGAGCGCGTCGGCCTGTCGCTACGCGACGTGCGCCTGGTCAACGTGAATTTCGGCCTCTCGACCGCGCTGATGGCCGGCCAGGTGGACGCGATCATCGGCGGCTACCGCAATTTCGAGCTGAACCAGCTCGCGATCGAGAACCGCCCCGGGCGCCCCTTCTTCCCGGAGGAGAACGGCCTGCCGATCTGGGACGAGCTGATCTACGTCGCCCACCGCGACCGCGCGCGCGACCCGCTGATGCGGCGCTTCATCGACGCGGTGGACTCCGCCACCCACTTCCTCGTGAACAACCCCGAGGAGTCCTGGCGCATGTTCATCGCCGGTCAGCGGCGCGAGCTCGACAACGAGCTGAACCGCCGCGCCTGGCGCGACACGCTGACGCGCTTCTCCCTCTCCCCCGGCGCGCTCGACCGCAACCGCTACGAGCGCTTCGCCCGCTTCCTCAAGGACCGCCGCATGATCCGCAGCGTCCCGCCGCTCGACAGCTACGCGGTCGAGCCGGTGCCGGCGGTAGCGTAGCGCGGCTCCGGCCGTCTGCCGCAGAGGCATCGAGCCTCGCCGCGGCAGGCCGCGACGCTCCGGCGGGAGCCGCTCGCGCTAGCTGCGCCCCCGGAGGCTGATCGGCCGATGATGAGGCGCTGCGGCGGGACGACGCGTGAGGCGGGCGGCGCCTCGCGGCTCAGAACGCCCGCCAAGGCGGCGTCATGCCAACCAAACTCTTGCCTCGCAGCGCGTCCCGCGCTCCGCTGCGTCCTGGAAAACAATAAGGGAGGACACCGATGCCCGGACGCGTGCAGGACAAGGTCGCGATCGTCACCGGCGCCGCCTCCGGCATCGGCGCCGCCACCGCCCGGCTGCTGGCACGCGAGGGGGCTCAGGTCGTCCTCACCGATCTCAACACCGCGGAGGGCGAGGCCGTCGCCGCCTCCATCCGCGCCGCCGGAGCCGAGGCGCTGTTCCTCGAACACGACGCAGCCGACGAGGCGGCGTGGGAGCGCGTGATCGCCGCCACTCTCACCCGCTTCGGCCGGCTCGACGTGCTGGTCAACAACGCCGGCATCGCTGGTTCCGGCAGCCCGCCCGACGAGCAGAGCCTGGAGGACTGGCGCCGCCTGATGGCGGTCAACCTCGACGGGGTGTTCCTCGGCACCAAGCACGCGATCCGCGCGATGAAGCGCAACCAGCCGAAGCCGTGCGGCTCGATCGTGAACATCTCCTCGATCCTCGGCCTGGTCGGCGGCACGCGCAGCGGGGCCTACACGGCCTCCAAGGGCGGGGTGCGGCTCTACACCAAGTCCGCCGCCCTCGCCTGCACGCGCGAGGGCATCGGCATCCGCGTCAACTCCGTGCACCCCGGCTACATCCGGACCCCGCTGGTGGAGGCCTCCTTCGCGCAGCGGGGGGATCCGGAAGACGTGCTGCGCAAGACCGAGGCGCTGCACCCGATCGGCCATCTCGGGGAGCCGGAGGACATCGCCTACGGCATCCTCTACCTCGCCTCCGACGAGGCGAAATTCGTCACCGGCGCGGAGCTGGTGATCGACGGCGGCTACACCGCCCAGTAGTCGCCCGCCGGCCGCCGCCCGCGTCCTCTACTCCGCCGGCATCGGCAGGGCCGGCACCGGCGCCGCCTCGGTCGCCTCCTCGCGCATCGCCAGCGCGAGCCGCGCCAGCTTCCCGAGGAAGGTCAGCACCCCGCCGAGCCAGAGGAAGGCAGCGACAATCGCCAGCATCGGCTGCTGATGCATGATCGAGAGATAGATCCCGATCGGGAAGAGCACCGCCGCCGGCGCGCTGAGCACGAAGTGCAGCCGCGCCGACCAGCCCTCGCGCAGGTCCGGCCAGGCGCGATAGGCCAGGCCGAACAGCCCGAGCGAGGTCCACCCGAGGAGGTTCAGGTGCGCGTGCACCGGCGCCAGGCTGAAGTCATGCCGGATGCCCATGACGATGCCCATCGAGACGCCGGCCGTCAGGCAGACTGTCGCCAGGAGCAGGAACCGGATGTCGATCCGAGCCATGATGGATGTCCTCCGCTAGGGTTCGTGTCGTGGGAGCGGCCGCGTCGTGGACAGGTCCATGCGCGGCCTGTGTTGGGCCGGATCGTGGCTCCGGCGAGGATGCTTCTCAGCCCGGGCAGGGGCAGTAGCCGACGCACCGCTGCGCGGCTTCGTCGCAGCCTGCGGCGAGGCCCCTGACAGAGACCGCCGCCGCTGCGCCGCCCCGCCGCCCGACGCCGCCGCGGCGCGCGGCCGCCCTCGTCGCTCCCGCAAGCCAGGCACCGCTCACGCGCAGCCACAGGGCGGCGACCGCGCCACCGCGGTCGGTCCTCGCTTCGCTGCCGTCCTCGTTCATGTCCGACCCCGCCGGTCCGTTGCGCTTCGATGCTCTCGTCCTACCGGGATCGTGTTTCGCGATGATGCCGCGGCGGCAGCGACCGGGTTTCATGTGTTTCGCGACCTTTTCAGCCTGGCCCGTCACAGGCCCGGCAAAGCGGACGCGAGCCGGCTCTGCCCAACGGCCACGCGCCGCCGCCGCGCCGCACGTCAGGCCGTTCCCTGCCCCCGCGCACCGCGGCATCATCGCGCCATGAGCAACAGCGTCAGGCCGGGCGGAACGCCGCGCCGGACCGCATCATCCACCGCCCGGCACCCACCGGACGCAGCGGGGCAAGGGCCCGCCGTCTCCCCCACCCGCTTCACCGGCTTCCCGCCCGAGGCGCTTGGCTTCCTGCGCGCCGTCGCCTTCTACCAGGACCGCGCCTGGTTCGCGGCGAACCGCGCGCTCTACGAGTCGGCGCTGCGCGCCCCCTTCGTTGCGCTGGTGACGGACCTCGCCGCCGAACTCGCCCGCCGCGGCCTGCCGCTCACCGGAGACCCCGCCAAGGCGCTGTTCCGCCTGCACCGGGACGTGCGCTTCAGCAAGGACAAGTCGCCCTTCAAGACCGCCACCGGCTGCCTGCTGACCCGCGACGGCACGAAGGCGAGTCCCGGACTTCTCTATGTGCACCTCGATCCCGCGGGCTGCTTCCTCGCGGCCGGTTTCTGGAAGCCGGCGCCGCCGCAGCTCGAGGCGATGCGCCGGCACGCCCTCGCCGCCCCCCGGGCCTGGGTCGCCATGCGAGAGCGCCTTGCCGAAGCGGGCCTCGCCCTCGACCCCTCGCATGCGATGAAGCGCCTGCCGCGGGGCTTCGAGGACGCGGCCGGCTCGCCGGCGGCGGAGGCGCTACGCTACCGCAACCTCATCCTCCGCCGTCCGCTCGCCGAAACCGACATGGCCTCGCCGGAACTGGTCGCGCGGGCCGCCGATTTCGCCGCCGAGGCCATGCCGCTGCTCGACTGGGGCTGGACGGCTCTGGCGAAGGCCAGCAAGGGGCGCTGACCCCCGGC
>JADGHI010000392.1 GCA_019689515.1 Acetobacteraceae bacterium
GCCGCCGCAATCGAGGCGGCGGCGACCGAGTTTGCCCGCACGGGCGCGGCGCGGCTCGTCGCGGTGACGCTCGGGCATCGAGGGGCGGTGCTCGCCAGCGCCGAGGGGCGGACCTGGCGCCTGCCGGCGCCGGACGTGCCGGTGCGCGGCGCCTCGGGGGCCGGCGACAGCTTCGTCGCGGCGATGACGCTGGCCCTCGCGCGCGGGGCGCCGCCGGAGGAGGCCTTCGTCTGGGGCAGCGCCGCCGGCGGCGCCACCGTCGCGGCACGCGGCACCGCGCATGCGCGCCGCGCGGATGTCGAGGCGCTCTACGCGACGCTGCGGCGCCAGCTTGCCTGACGGACGGGACCGGATCGCGCCGCCTCCATGCCGCATTCCTCCTGAGCCGGCGCATTCCGGCCAGCGAAGGACGTGGCGGCGGTCTTTGCCCTGGTTGACCTTGCCAGGCCCCAGCAACTGCGCCGCCGTGGCGCGGCGTTCTCCGCAGCCGCCACCATGCCCATGTCGCGGCAGGCCCGGAGGGCAGGTCGAGAGGATGCCGCGCAATCGGCCCGCGTCAGCCGCCGCCGGCCTCGAGCAGCGCGTCTATGTCGAGGCTGGAGCGTTGGCCGAGGTTCTGCCGGTGGTGGCGCAGGAAGGCGTCCGCCGCGCGCCGCCCCTCGTCGTGCAGAAAGCGAAGGAACGCCCACTCCGCATTCAGCTTCGAGGAATAGCCGAGGTCGTTCACCGCCGCGGTGGTGATCCGGTGCAGCCGCATCGCCGCCCAGCGCGCGCCCTCGCTGTTGCCCGGGTCCGCGACCCGGCGCAGCACGGCGATCATGCGCAGTTCCTTGAGCAGGGTGGCGTTGAAGGAGACCTCGTTGACACGGTTGACGATCTCGCGCGCCGTGTTGGGCACGCCCGGGCGCTCGACCGGGTTGATCTGCACGAGGATCACGTCCCTGCTGGCGCACTCGCGCACCAGGGGCGTGATGGTCGGGTTGCCGGAGAAGCCGCCGTCCCAGTACGCCTCGCCGTCGATCTCGACGGCCTGGAACAGGGAAGGCAGGCAGGCGGAGGCGAGCAGCACGTCGGGCGTCACCTCGGCGTTGCGGAAGATGCGCCCCTGGCCGGTGCGGACGCTCGTCGCCGTGACGAACAGCTTCACCGGCGAGCGCGCGAGCCGCCCGAAATCCACGGTCGCGTTGAGGATGCCCAGGAGCGGGTTGAAGCCGAGCGGGTTCGCGTCGTAGGGCGAGAACAGACGCGCCGCGAGGTCAAGCGCGACGAAGGCCGGCGAGCTGTCGAGCGTCCAGCGCCCCATCAGGATATCAAGCGGCCCGCGGCGCAGGGGGCTGAGCATGGCGGCTTCCGAGGTGCGGCGCCAGAACCGTTCCAGTGCCGCCCGCGCACCCTCCGGCCCGCCCTCTGCCCAGCCATCGGCCAGCACCGCGCCGTTCATCGCGCCCGCCGAGGTGCCCGAGATGCCGTCTATGGCGAGGCCATCCTCTTCGAGCAGCCGATCCAGCACGCCCCAGGTGAAGGCGCCGTGAGCGCCGCCACCCTGCAGCGCCAAATCTATCAGCAGCCGCCCATCCCGCCGTGGCGCCGGTGACGGCCTCGCATCCACGCTCTCGTCCGCCATCGCACATCCCTCGAAGCGGCGCGCCGCGGTGGGCCGGCGGCGCATTTGGGCCGGTGGTGCTGCGGGGGGCGCCGGCGCGGGCGGCGGGGCCGGCCGGCACGCGCGCGACGAGACACTCGCCACGAGCCGGCGGATCGTGGAGGTTTCCCCGGCGCTTCGGCAGCCGCCGCGACGCCGTATCGCGCCAACGTTACGGCTTCCCGGCCCGCCGCGCCCGCGCGCGCAGACGGCGGCCACAGCCTCCTTTCCGAGGCCGTGCCGATCACCCTCTATCGCTGTAACTTTGCCCCGACTGGGCGCAAGCGTGGCCGGGGCAGGCGGTTTTCCGCCCCTGCCCCAGCTTCCGACCGGGCGGGCGGCCTACCAGCGCCGGGTCGGGCCGCAGTCCACGTGCACGAAGCCGTCGCGGCGGTAGAGGCCGACGCCGCCGGCCTGGAGCTCCGCCGCCAACCGGGCGAGCTGGAGCGAATCGCGCCCGGGCAGCCGGACGTCGGCCGCCATGCCGGACATGTGCAGGCTGACGCGGCTGACCCGCCGGGAGCGCATGGCGCGGCTGGCGTTGGTTTCCGGCGCGCGGTAGCCGCTGATCACCTCGTAGGGCTCGGCGCTGTCCATGCGGCGCGCGAGGACGTGCATCACGTCGAACAGCCGGGGATCCATCGGCGTCGCCTCGTCGAGCGACGGATCGCGGAACACCCAGTCGAGCCGGCGCAGCGCATCGGTGTCGTAGCGGCCGTCGCGCCAGTAGATGCCCTCGAAGATGTCGCCGGTCTGCACGCGGCGCACGGAGAGGCTGCGGGTCGCCTCGGAAGCGGCCAAGGCAGAGGTGAAGATGCCCGAGGCGGCGGGCGCGGCCGCCGCGCAGGCCAAGCCACCGAGAGCGGCGCGGATCATCCCCCGCCGACCGATTGTCTCTCCGCTGCAGCAGGGGCAGGCGGGCTCCCGACTCCAGCGCATCCCCTAGCGCCCCGCCGCTGGAACCGGCGCCGCCGTCGAGCCGGCGGCGGCGACCCGCCTCCGGCTCTGCCGCGGTGCGTCCATCGCGCGGGCATAGGCCTCGTCGAGGCCGTAGATGTCAGGCCTGATTCGCACGTTCCGTCCCCCCTCCACGGTCACCGTCGAATAATACAGTCGCACCGGAATGCTTTGCGCAATCTGAACGCTGCTGGTGATGCGGGACGCGATCGCCCGTTCTGCCCGGGCGCGGTCCCAGCCCGGCGTACCCGACAGGACGGCCTCAAGCAACTCCATGGGCCGTTCGAGCCTGATGCAGCCGGAGGAGAAGGCGCGGTCGGAGCGCCGGAACAGATGCCGTTCCGGCGTGTCGTGCAGGAAGATGTCCTCGCTGTTGGGCATGATGAACTTGATCCGCCCGAGCGCGTTGGCGTCGCCCGCGTCCTGGCGGATGAAGTAGGGGAAGCTCCTGGCGCTGACCGCGTGCCAGTCCACCGTGGTCGGGTCGATCTCGACGCGCGCGCCGTCCTGAACGGTGTAGATGCGGAAGCCCCGCTCCATAACGGCGCGCGGGTCGCGGCGCAGGCGCGGCAACAGGTCCTCTCGTGCGTTGCGCTGCGGCACGCCCCAGGGCGGGTTGAACATCACGGCGGTGAGGCGGGCGCGCAGCATCGGCGTCTGGCGCGTCCTGCGCCCGACGACGACGGCCATGTCGAGCGAGGTGCGACCGTCCGCCTCGATGAGGTGCAGACGGTAGTCCGGGACGTTGACCTCGATGCGCCGCTCGGCCGCAGGGCGGGCCAAGCCGCGGCGCATGTCGAGCGCGACGCGGAGCTGGCGGATGCGGGCCTCCACCGGCCGGTTCAGCGCCGCCATGGTGAGCCGGCCGATGCGCCCGTCGGGCTCGAGCCCCTCAGCGGCCTGGAAGCGCTTCACGGCCTCGACCAGATCGGCGTCGTAGTGCGGGTCGCCGGCACGAGCGCCGGCGACGAGGGACGGATCGTCCACGCCGAGCCGGGCGCGCAGGGCGGGGATGCGAACAGGATCGGTGCTGCCCGGCTCGATCGTGTCCCCGGGCTGGGCGAGCGGCGGCACCGAGGCGTGCCCGCCCGCGGCCGCGAAGGCACGCAGCCGGGCCAGCTCACGCTTCAGGGCCGGAATGTCAGGGTGCAGGGTCGCGGCCCGCTCGATCACCGCGGCAGGCTCGGCGGCGGTGGCGAGCTCGGCGAGCCAGGGGCCGAGCGGATGGGCGGCCGGGTCGCGCTCGATGTCCACCCGGTTGGCGGGCGGGGTGCGCAACCGGCCGTGCAGCAGGTCCTCGATCGCCGCCGCCGCGGCGGCGAGGAGCGCCGCGTGGTATCCCGCCGGGTCGGTGGCGGCGAGGCTGTCCGGCGGAATGTCGTAGTCGCGCGGATCGAGCCCGTCCTCGTCCAGGCGGCTCAGCCGCTCCGCCAGGCGCGCCAGGGCGGCGCGGTCGGCCTGCGCCTGGACGGCAGGGGCAATCTGCGGGATGGCGCCAGTGGCCGCGGCCGGGCCGATGCCAAGCACCAGGGTGCCAGCCAGCGCCGCCGCGACGGCCAGCGGGAAAATGGTCTTCGGGCTCACGAAAGCAAGGGATAACCGCGCCGGACCCGCAACGCAAACCGTTACGCTCCGTACCGAAATTTTCTTCCGCGGGCTGTTGCACGAACTCCGCGCCTGCCCCACCCCGGCGCCCTGCGCAGCCTTTGACGCAGCGCGAAGGCGGTGAGAGG